>SKGZ01000290.1 GCA_007117175.1 Bacteriovoracales bacterium
ATGCTGAAGATTGATCTTACTAATAGAGAAGCCTACTTTAAATTAAACAAAAAGATTCAAAAAATTCTAGAACTCAAACTTGACAATGGTATCGAGTTTAACCTAGCTCCTCAATCAGCTTGTTTTCATGCTTTTAAGTTAGGCTACTATCGAAACCGCTAGCTTCTAAGCCAATTCTTAAACACAAAAACAAAGAAATAATTTCAGCTTAATATGATAATACCTGCGGTTCGACCACTATAGATTGTGGGGCACCAAATGAAACTGTTGATTTTACAAATATATGTATTTTTAAGCAATCGCTAACGATTTTTAACGATAAAATTAAAATAATTTAACTCTGAAAGCCAAATAAGCTTTTCTTTTACAGACAAGTCTTGAAAACATGTATCACCATTAAAATCTTCTTTATTCATTTCGTCCAGAGATTTACGAAAGTCTTCTAAATCTTTTTTCTCATTTTTTTCATTTAAAATCTTCTTTTATAGTTCTTTTATATCAGACATGTCTTTATCTCTTATAGGGTTGACTCTAAGTTCTAACTCCACCAATTTACTCTTTGTCAGAACTTTAATCTTCTGTCCTTCAAGATCCATTTCTTCATAATCATTTTTTAATGAATCGTAACTTAAGTCTTTAGAAAGAAAAAAATCAACTTGCCTTATTGGCAACTTGGGATCAATAAAAGTAAAAACCAATGCATTCTTCTCATCACGCATCATTTGAACTTTTGCAGGTTCCAAAAGAGACTCTGCAGGAATAGGAAGTCGAGGTTCAAGCTCTAGCTCTCTCATTGCATTAAGAAAGCGCTTAATATTTTCTTGATCTAAAGCAACTGCCGCATCTAAGCCCATCGTAAGTCTTTCAACTCCCTGAAGAACGACCGCGACTCCTCCAACAATAATATAATTAACCTTATTAACGTTTAGCACGTTTATTATTTCGAGTAGAAAGTTTTTTCCACTGTTCATAGGTGCATTCTAAATCAAATATGAAAAAAGCTCAATCATCGATGCTCTACGATAAGGCAGATCTACCATAAAACAGTCGATACTATAATTCTTGCGGTTTATTCCTCTGAGAGTTAATTGATATCACTAGAGGACTCAAAGACTCGTGTATTAGATAGGAAGGGATTTAGCAGCTCATCAATTGCCAGCACTTTATTTTTCTTAAAGAGGTCAATGGAGAGGATTCAAAAAATCCCAGGTTGGTTTGAAGTGATCAAAAAAAAGGGGAATGATTTCCATTCCCCTCAAAACTAATGATTATTTAAAGCTTAAAGAAGAGTTACCATCCCGCACGTATCACTCCCACGACTTCATATTCAACCATGTATCCCAAGAATGACTCTCCAATTAATACTTTTGCATTGGCCAGACTCTCTTCATCTTGAACCATAACGTGTAGGTAAAGACAACTAACACCTAAAGGACTCTCTTCAGCGCTATAAAGCATATCACTGACTCCATTGACTCCTTCAGTCTCAATCAAAGGGGTGCGTATATATTTAACGCCTTTCTTAGCCCATCGCTGTCTTGACATAGACCTGGGTCTACATCTGAGAGTGTTCCAACAGGAGAAGGAAGACTACTACGGAGTGTTCGTGCTTGTGCAATTGGTGTAAAAATATTTCTTTCAATAGACCAACGTGCATCACATGTGAGCTTAAGAGCTTCGGGGCTTGATCCATCAAACAATTCAGCTTGATATTGTTTTTTTCCATTCTCTAGAACAATAGGTTACTTATTGAAAGAAAAAAAGGTTCCTTCTGGTACTGGTGGATATTGAAATGACCCTTCTGCCACACTATATCGAATTTTGCTCTCTTTTTCTTGAAAGTGGTTTAAATTATAACTAACACGGCTACTGCTATTAGAAATCCTAACCTGAAGACTCGATCTTGCATAACTAGAGCCTAAGGCGCGAATACGATAACTAGTCTCAGTAGACTCTGATTGCTTTGTTGGCTGGCAAACAAAGGCTAATTCTGAATCCTTATAGTCATCAAAAGTACTTGATTCAACCACAGGAAAGTTTTTTGAAGTTGCTACATAACTTTCAAAAGCTGGTCCCTTTTCGCATAAAGTGCGAGAAGTATTGTAATCTCTTGAAAGCGAGACAGCATACTTATCTGATTCTTCAGCATCGGTTTCAAGAGAAATCATGGCATGGGCAGAACCAGGGTTTTCAAGGTCAACCAGTGCAAGAATAAGATTTTTATTGGCAAACAAGCCACTTTCAAATTCATCATTGAGTAAACCAAAAACTGAAAGAGTTAACTCTTTATTCTCTACTCTTTCTTCTCCTGTACGATAATTTGTAAAAGTTGTTTCTGATAAAAGTATTAACTCCGATCCTTCACCCTTTAAAATTTAAAGCTGAGTGCTATTTCTTTCAAAATAACAGCTTAAAATTGAGGAGGAAGCTTGAGAAAATACTAAACTTGAGTTTAAAAGCAATAAACTCGTGAGGATTTTTTTAAAAGCATTCAAATTGAGCATATTTTTCTCCTTGTTTTTAGTTTCCGGTGTTCTTAGCATGAGAAAAAAATGCAATCAAGCTTTAAGAAAAATCTTTTGCAGACAAGAGTCTGCAGTCTCTCAATAAAAAAAATGAGTCAATCTTTTGTCTATCGAACTTTCATCCAACTCATGCTACATTGACTGCTCAGGAGAAAGTAATGATCTATCAGTTTCAAAAATTTGTTGAATCCGTTGATTACTCCTATATGAATCATCTCAATTCAGACCCTGAAGCCCGCAAAGATGGAATAGATCATATGCCGCGGCAAGTCTTTTCCGGTCACTATGTGCCAGTTGCTCCCACTCCACTGAAGAATGCTGAATTGGTCAGTTATAGTCAGAATTTTTTTAAAGAGTTGGGACTGAGTGATGAGTTAGTCAATGATCCAATTTTTCAGCAAGTCTTCTCAGGCGATCTCTCTGGTGTCTCTAGTCCTATGAAAAAGTTTGGCTGGGCCACTGGCTATGCCCTCTCCATCTACGGAAGAGAGTACCAGGATCAATGCCCTTTTGGCACAGGCAATGGCTACGGCGATGGCAGGGCCATCTCTGTTTTTGAAGGTCTTTTTCAAGGAAAACGTTGGGAGATGCAATTAAAAGGAGCTGGACGCACACCCTATTGCAGAGGTGCTGATGGTCGAGCGGTGCTTCGCTCCAGTGTGCGAGAATTCTTAGCCCAAGAGCATATGCACGCACTGGGGTTAGCCAGCTCTCGCTCACTCTGCCTTTATCGCTCAAGCAGTGAAACAGTGATGAGACCTTGGTACTCAGAAGGATCGAACTCCTTTGATCCTGATATCATGATGGATCACCCTATTGCCATCAGCACTCGTGTGGCCAGTTCATTTTTGAGGGTGGGACAATTAGAGCTTTTTGCACGTCGGGCTCGCAATCAGAGCGATCAAGGCCTGCAAGAATTAAAGATGATTGTCTCTCATTTAATAGAGCGTGAATACCGTGAGGAGATCGATTCTCAATTGCCTTTTGAAACACAAGTGCTTCTGATGGCCAAGGCGTTTCAAAAAAGGTTAATGAGGCTAGTTGCTAACTGGTTACGGGTTGGATATTGCCAGGGAAACTTCAATAGTGATAATTGCGCCATGGGTGGCTTTACACTCGATTATGGTCCTTTTGGTTTTTGTGAATTATTTCACCCTGCTTATCAACCCTGGACAGGAGGGGGAAGACATTTTTCTTTTTTCAATCAACCCAAAGCTGCAGAAATGAATTTTCAAAAATTCTGTGATGCGATCAGTGAACTTTTGCCCCATGAACAAGAGCAGCTCCAAGAGATGCGAGAAAAATTTGAATCTGCCATGCAAGCTGAGCTGCAAAAAATATGGTGTAAGAAATTAGGCCTAGTTTCTTTTGACAGTGATCTTTTTCAAGAACTGATCTTTTTGATGATTGAAACCAAGCTTGACTACAATATTTTCTTTCGAGAGTTATCACATATTCCTAAAGATTTATCTGCTCTACAGAAAAGTTTTTATCAAAGACCCACAGAAGATCTCAAGAAGAGATGGTCCTACTGGCTGAGTCACTGGCGTAAAATCATCCTCGGCCTAGGAGATCCATTTGAGATTTCTCAGCAAATGAAAAAGATGAATCCCAAATACACATGGAGAGAATGGCTGATTGTTCCAGCCTATCAAAAAGCAGCTGAGGGGGATTACTCCTTGATTAGAGAATTACAAGAAGTACTCGGTCAGCCATATGATGAACAATCTGCAGCAGTAGAGCAAAAATACTATCAACTCACACCTAAAGAATACTTACAAGCTGGAGGAATTTCTCATTATAGCTGCTCATCCTAATTTTTTACTTTAAACTTAAGCTCAAATATGAAGACACCTTTTTCTCACCTTAACAATCAAACAGGAAAGCACAAAGATTGGTATCAAGTTCCCTATCTCAAAATTTTTTGTCGGCAAATTAATCGAAAAGAGCAGCTAATTGATCAAGAAAAATTTATAGGAGAGTATCAAAAAAAATATCGCCAACTTGAACTTTCGGATCGCCTGATCCTTATTGCACAGATTTTTGATCAACAGGTGCAAGGTAGTTACCAACAAAAACTCAAAATCTTAAGCTCTCTTTTTGCAGCTCGATTGCAAACGGAGCAAGGGATGTTTAATGATGGTTTTTATCTGTTTCCTGTCTCAAAGTTTGTTGAAATTCATGGTGCGCAAGATATTCAGACCAGTCTTGATTTTATTGAAGAACTCACACAGCGATTCACTGGGGAATGGGCCATTCGCACCATCGCCAATGCTGATGAAAAAATAACACTGAAAAAAATGAAAGTCTGGAGTCGCCATACTAATTTTCATGTTCGCAGACTCGCTTCAGAAGGTCTTAGACCTAAATTACCATGGGGAAAGAAAATTAACTGGGTGAATGAAAGTCCTGAAAAAATTATTCCCATTTATACTCGACTTCGTAACGACCAAAGTCAATACGTCAGAAAATCAGTAGCCAACTCCATGGGAGATATCATTAAGATTAATGCTGAGCTAGCGTTGACAACCTTTGAAAAGTGGTTGACTCAGAAAGTCACAACAGAGAATTTATGGGTGATCAAGCATGCTATACGCTGGCCGGTGAAACAGAAACATAAAAAATTTTTGCATCTCAAAAAAAGAATTGAAGTTTTAATTTCTAAGAATTTGAACTAGTCCCAGCTTTTCAGCTATCCAGCAAAGTCCGTAACCAAAATCAAATTCATAAGGGCGACATGAAAACTTCGCTCTAGCTGGAAAAGCATGGTGATTATTCTGAAAGCCTTCTCCAAAAACCAGAAAACTCACGAATAGATTATTTTTAGATTGATCATCAGTATCAAAGTTGCGATAGCCAAATCGATGGGCCAAAGCATTCACCATCCATCCCTGAATGGGATGACTCATAATTCCCAAAAAATAAGCAAAGCCAAAGACCCAATACCCCGAGAAAAAGGATAATAAAAAAGCAATGAATGCATGAAGGAAATAAGGTAAGTTGGAAAGAGAGTATCGATTCAGAAAGGAAATCCCAAAAGGTATGTCTTTCACCACTTGACTGAGCTGAGAATCCTGCATGTTGAGCTTAGTAATGACTTCTCGATAGGAATAATATTGAGCAAGCCAAACCCCCATCACTCCATTTTGCACAGGACTATGGGGATCTTTTTCAGTATCAGAGTGAAGATGATGCAGACGGTGCATACAGGCCCAGGCCTTGGGTTCTAGTCCTGTCACCCAAGTTCCACTCCAGCTTAACCACTTCATCATAAAAGGTCTTATTTGGACAGCGTTATGGGTTAGGCCTCGGTGATAAAGCACAGTAATATAGAACATATTGAGCAAATAACCGACAAGAAAAATCAAAATTGCAATCACAAGAGTAAACATAATCAATAATTAATTCACCTAAAAACTATAAAAGTCAAGGGACTCAATCATTGTCTTCAAATTGCCGAAAATAAATCTCAACAAGATCTCAATCAGTGGAGAAGCCACTTTTACCTTTTGAGTCTACAATTACCCCTGTAAATTTTTCATCGTTGATAATGATAAACTTACTTTTGTGCTAGATGTACCTCCAAGTCGATAATAAAGGAGGACATAAATGAAAAAGTTAATGATGGCCATGCTTCTCACCTTTGTGAGCAGCTATTCTCACTCACAGCAAAGTTTAGGAGCAACTGTTTCTGAGATTTTCATGGAGGGTAGCATTGATGGTGATAATTTAAGGCTTGTTTATGGCTTTAAGGATATGAGCAAAGATGTTAAGGAGCACATCAAAAAATCAGTGCAAGTCAAAGACATCAAAGAACTAGGGCAACTCTTTTACGATAAGGAAGGCGGTCATGGTAGAAAAGACTTTGTAGGTGCATTCCGCAGGGGAATCAAGGACACAGTCCATTTAGCTGAAGAAGTACCACAAACGGCTAAAACCATCTATCAAGGTCCTTTGAAAAGTCTTAAGCAAGTTCCAGAGAGCTATCGCATTAATTTTGAAAATGCCTCTGAGGCCTTCTATGAGTCAAATAATCAACTCTCGGGAGCTGTTCGCTATGCAGGATGGGCGCTGTGGGCTCAAGTTGAAGGTGCTTATTACCTAGTCATTGAAGCTCCTGTACGCTTAGCATTCAACGCCGCCTTAACAGGTCTTGATATTACATCCATGGCAAGTGCTCTTCCTGTTCATCTGGCCATCCAAACACTCCGTATCCCAATACACATTACTGTCATGGGTGCTAAGTTTATCGGTCAAACAGCAGCTGCAGTAGGCAAGGCAGTCTACAGCGCGGCTTCAACTAGTACCGCTGTAGCCATTACGACAGCTGTTTCAGGTGGCATTGCTATCTATCGAGGTGGGCGCTGGGTCGTTTCTCAACCTCGTAAAATTTTCCGTCCTTTTAGAGTTACAGTTGAGACGGAAGAAGACTTTAACTCACAAATGAGTTTCGCTGAAAAACTCAAAAACAACCTTGAAAACCTTGGAGATCAATTCGAACTAATCAATGAAAGAGTTAATCGCTTTCGATCTCGTTTTATTCTTAGCGTTGATGGCCAGAGGTCAGTTGTGATCAGGACCAAAGTAAACTCTGAGCGCTTAGTAGAAGTTAGTGCAGAGGGAACAGCAAATCTAAGATCATTTTTAAGAGAGCAATACCCTGAAGCCACTAGAGAGGAAATTTCAACCAAAGCTAAAATGATGCTCTACAAGGTCATTACTCTTTAGTCTTTTCTAAAAAAAGGGAGGTAAGAGCCTCCCTTTCTAATTATGGTTTCATTACTCTTTTTTTTCAATATCATAATAAGTTCTATTTTATTAGGCCTTATTCTAGTGATTCAATTTGTTCATTATCCAAGTTTTTACTTTATTGCTAAGAAAGATTTTGATCTTTTTACACGACATCACAGCAAAAGCATTAGTCTAATTGTTATTCCACTCATGCTCTTCGAAGCCTCATTAGCTTTTGCACTGGTCTTTCTGTCCAGTCAACTCGAATTGACTCTTTTTAACTTAAGTCTTGTTCTATTCATCTGGATGTCTACCTTTTGCCTCAGTGTTCCCTGTCACCAAAAACTAAATGATGGCAAAAACACAAAAACTATTGAAAAATTAATCATAACTAATTGGCCTCGAACAATCTTATGGGCCATCAAACTAGGATTAGCAGTTTGGATGAGCAAAGATCACTTGGACTTATTTTAGGGAATCAGCTTTTTGACTTAAAGTACCTTAAGAATTTCCCTCAAAATATTTTCATGTGTGAAGAGACAAGTCTTTGCACTCATTATCTCTACCACAAACACAAAATCATACATTTTCTGGCCTCTATGAGGGAATTCAGAGATCAATTCACTCTCAATTATCATGTGCATTATTTTACTCTCAAGGAAAAAACACAATTTGAAGAATGCCTCAAAAAAGTAATCAAAAAATTAAAGGTAAAAAAAATCATAACTTTTGAAATTGAAGATAAATTCTTTGAAAGATTTATGAAAACATTTTGCGATGACCATCAAATCCAGCTTATCACTTACCCCTCACCTATGTTTTTATGCTCAAGAATTGAATTTCAAGATTATCTCTCTCAATTAAAAAAGCCACTGATGAATAGTTTTTATATTCAAATGAGAAAAAAATATCAGGTTTTAATGAATAAAAATCAACCAATTGGCCAGAGTTGGAGCTTTGATCAGCTGAATAGAAAAAAGATTCCTAAGACCCATCAAATAACGCTTTTTTACCCTCCGGCCTTAAAGTCAAAAAACATTGATGATTGCAAGAAATTAGTAAATAAGTATTTTCATCACCATCCAGGAAATGTGGATAATTATTGGATCCCAACTACACGAGCGGATGCTCTTAAATGGTTTAAAGCTTACCTCAAAGAACGCTTTGAATTTTTTGGAGATTATCAAGACGCCTTAGAACCAACACCGCCTTTTCTTTATCATTCAGTCATTTCTCCTCTTCTGAATATGGGATTATTAACGCCACATGAGGTCATTAAGGCCGTTGAAAAGCGTCTTAATGAGTCTAATTTAAACTCAGTGGAAGGTTTTATCAGACAGGTCCTTGGTTGGCGGGAATTTGTTAGAGGAATTTATCAAAATTATTCTGAAAGAGAAGAGCAAACCAATTTTTTCCAACACCATAAAAAACTAAGCTCACATTGGTATCAAGGTGAAACAGGAATTCCACCTTTAGATGACGCCATCAAAAAAGCAGTGGAATGGGGATACTGTCATCATATCGAACGATTAATGGTCATTGGCAATCTTATGCTACTACTGGAGATTGAACCAGCTCAAGCACACCGTTGGTTTATGGAAATGTTTGTGGACTCTTCTGATTGGGTGATGGGGCCTAATGTCTATGGCATGGCACTCTTTAGTGATGGAGGGATCTTTGCCACTAAACCCTATATTGCTGGCTCGAATTACCCAAGAAAGATGGGGCATTATCCTAAAGGAGATTGGTGTGAGGCAATCGACGGACTTTATTGGCAGTTTATTGAAAAGCATCAAGCCTTTTTTATTAAGAACCATCGCATGAGCATGATGGTCAAAACACTACAAAAAATGGATTTTAAGCGCAAACAACAGATCTACAAAAAAGCCAATCAGCTCAAAGATAAACTGACCCGCTAAATTAGGCCCTTGACCAAGTCACTGGCCTTCTTGCCATCAAAACGTCCTTTAATTTGAGGGCCAAGGGCCTTCATAATGACACCAAAATTTGCCTCAGTATGATCGTTTTTGATTTGCTTAATCAAAGTAATCACTTCATCTTCTGTTAACGGCTTTGGTAGGAACTCAGCTAACACTGTGACCTCTGCCTCTAATTCCCTGCGCTGCTCACTACCCTCTGGATAAAGGCCTAAGCTATCTTGAATTTGCTTTGCGTAGCGTATAATCACATCTTGTTCTGATCCAGGTTTAGCAGAAGTCTCATTTTCAATTAATAGTTTTTTAAGATAGCGTAAAACATTGAGCCTAGCTTTGTCTTTAGCCTTCATCGCAACCATAATCTCACTGCTTATTTTCTCTTTAAAATTCATAACTCTCCTTAAAAAAGTTCTTTAGCTACTTTATAGATTGAATCAGACTTGCCCATAGAATAGTAATGAAGGCAAGGAACTCCACTGTCTTTAAGATCTTTTGATTGCTGGATACACCACTGTACTCCAATCTTTTTGACCTCTTCCAGACTTTTACACTCTTCAACAGCAGATGAAAGCTCATCGGGAATGTCCACATGAAAAATACTCGGTAAAACTGATAATTGTTTTTGACTGGTGATAGGTTTTAGACCCGGGATAATAGGTACATGTATCCCATTAGCTCGACAAAGATCCACGAACTCAAAAAACTTCTGATTATTAAAAAACATTTGAGTCACTATATAATCAGCCCCCTGATCAACCTTATGCTTTAACCATTTCAGGTCACTACTTAAGTTAGGAGCTTCAAAATGCTTTTCAGGATAACCTGCCACTCCTATGCAAAAATTGGTATGAACTCCTTGCTGTAGATCTTGATCGAGATAA
This sequence comes from Bacteriovoracales bacterium, assembly GCA_007117175.1. GTDB lineage: Bacteria > Bdellovibrionota > Bacteriovoracia > Bacteriovoracales > Bacteriovoracaceae > SKGZ01. Next base: position 10,075 of record SKGZ01000290.1, read on the forward strand.
ACACCATGATTCATATTAGTAATCTGCTCAACTAATTCACTGGCGTAATGATGCCCCATAGAATCAGGACGAAAGACTCCTTCACTTTTAATCGCGTCTCCTCGCAAGGCCATTAAATTTTCAATGCCCAGAAAATTTAAATCAATCAGCGCATTTTCCGTTTCTTCTTTTTTAAAGCCACCACATATAATATGAGGCACAGTTTCTACTTTGAAGCGATTCATTAACGCAGCACATATTCCAACAGTCCCTGGTCTTTTTCTGACTACTTGTTTTTCTAAAAGATCGCCCCCCCTGCTTTTGTAGACATACTCCTCTCGGTGATAAGTGACATCGATAAAGCTGGGATTAAACTCCATCAGAGGTTCAATATGATTGAAAAGGTCTTGAATACTCTGTCCTTTGAGTGGGGGTAGCACCTCGAAAGAAAAAAGGGTCTCTTTGCTATTATTTAAAAAATCGATGATCTTAGCCATTTCTCTACTTCTTCCTTTTTCATATTCTTATTTTTTCCATAAGTTTGAATTTGTGTTTCATTGATATAGCCAACATTGAAATATCTCGATTCCGGATGAGAAAAGTACCATCCACACACCGATGAACCTGGGGTCATGGCATAAGACTCAGTTAAGTGAAGGTCAATATTTTTTCCCACATCAAGTAATTGGAACAATTTTCCTTTTTCAGTATGATCAGGACAAGCAGCATAACCTGGAGCCGGTCGAATACCGCGATACTTTTCTCTAATCAAATCAGCGTAACTTAAATCTTCCTCCGCTGCGTACCCCCAATGCTTCATTCTCACAATTTGGTGCATATACTCAGCTAAGGCCTCGGCCAAGCGATCTGCCAGTGACTTAATAACGATGGAATTATAATCATCATTCTCGGCAGCGTATTGGTCCCCAAGTTGATCATACTCATCACCCATAGTGACTGCAAATGCCCCCAGGTAGTCTTGTTGATATCCTTTGGGAGCAATAAAGTCACTCAAACAATAATTATAACTCGTTTTTTCTTGCATCACTTTTTGTGAACGAAGAAAGTTTAAAGTCACTTGAGGAAGAATTATATTTTCATTTTCACTCTCTGCGGGAAAGAAGCCAATGACCGCTCGGCCCCAAAACTTGCGATCGTTCTTAATTTTTTTGAGCATGGCAAATGCATCATCCATCAGTTGCTGTGCCTGCTCACCGCAATCTGGATCCTTAAGAATTTGTGGATAGCTGCCTCTCATTCTCCAAGTCAAAAAGTAAGGTGTCCAGTCAATATAAGGGATGAGCTCATCCACTGGAATATCTTTAAAAACCTTGTGTCCTGTATAAAGAGGCTTTGGAGGTTGATAATCTGACCAATCCCAAGTGAAGCGATTTTTTCTGGCTTGATCTAGGCTTAAGAGGTCTTGGGCCTTTTGTCGTTTTTGATGAGACTCACGCTGAGAAGCAAAGTCATCTTGTAATTTATTCCAAAACTGCTGACGGGTCTCTTCGCTCCCCCCCAGGACGGAACTTAAGATGGAGACCGCTTTAGAAGCGTCAGGAACATGTATCACTTTTTGTGGATAATGAGGATCAATTTTAACTGCACTGTGAATGCGAGAGGTCGTGGCTCCGCCAATTAAAAGTGGTATGGTAAAACCTTGTTCACTCATTTTTTTGGCGACAAAGACCATTTCATCTAAGGATGGAGTGATCAAGCCGCTTAAACCAATGACATCTACTTTTTCTTTTTTAGCGACCTCAAGAATTTTTTCACAAGGAACCATTACCCCAAGATCAATGATTTGATAATTATTACATTGTAAGACAACTCCAACAATATTTTTGCCAATATCGTGAACATCTCCTTTAACTGTTGCCAGAAGAATCTTGATCTTTTGATCGGGCTCTGGATTTTTCTCTCTTTCTTTGAGAATCAAAGGCTCAATCAGTGCCACTGATTTTTTCATCACTCGTGCACTCTTGACAACTTGAGGTAAAAACATCTTTCCTTTGCCAAAAAGATCTCCCACAATGTTCATTCCCTCCATCAATGGACCTTCAATCACCTCAATGGGACGTGAATAAAACTGCAGAGCTTCTAAAGTGTCTTGTTCGATAAACTCATCAACTCCTTTGACGAGAGAGTGAGCTAATCTTTTCTCAAGGGTTTCATTTCTCCAAGCAAGTCTTAATTTCTCCTTTAGCTCTCGAGATTCATGACTACTCGATGATTGTTCTTTTATTTTTTCTGCAAACTCAATTAACTCTTGGGTTGCATCGGGATGTCTATTAAAAATGACATCTTCGACTGCTTTTAATAGTTTAGGCTCTATCTCATCATAAACCACCAATTGGGAAGGATTGACAATCCCCATATCCATGCCTGCTTTTGTCGCATGATAAAGAAATGCTGAATGCATGGCCTCGCGAATTTCGTTATTGCCACGAAATGAAAATGAGAGATTACTCACTCCACCTGAGACCTTGGCGTGAGGAAGATGATCCTTAATCCACTGACAGGCCTTGATAAAGTCTACCGCGTAGTTTTGATGCTCTTCAATGCCAGTACCAATGGCCAAGATATTGGGATCAAAAATAATATCAGCAGCGGGGAAATGAATTTTTTCGGTCAGTAGCTGATAAGCTCTCTGACAGATTTCAATTCTTCGCTCAAAAGTATCAGCCTGCCCCTGCTCATCAAAGGCCATGACAATCACTGCAGCCCCATAGGATAAAATTTTGCTAGCTTGTTCTAGGAAAACTTCTTCTCCTTCTTTTAAGGAAATAGAATTCACCACCGATCGCCCTTGCAGACATTTAAGCCCCGCTTCAATCACTTCCCATTTAGAAGAATCCACCATGATAGGAATTTTGGCGATTTCCGGTTCACTGCCAATGAGATTTAAAAACTTCACCATGGCATCAGGGCCATCAATCATGCCCTCGTCCATATTCACATCTAAAATTTGTGCTCCACCTTCCACTTGCTCTCGCGCCACCGTTAAGGCTTGATCAAAATCATCTTTCTCAATGAGCGTTCTAAATTTCTTAGAGCCTGTTACATTAGTTCGCTCTCCAATATTAATAAAATTAGCTCCCTCAAATCTTTGCAGTGGTTCTAATCCACTTAAGCTTAATTCTTTTTGCTCTTGTTGGTGACTGAGTGAACGGGGTGGGTAGTTTTTTACTAACTGAGCCAACCTCGCAATATGCTGATCTGTCGTTCCACAACATCCTCCCACAATATTAAGTACAGATTTACTTAATAATTTCTCTAAAACCTCTGCCATCACATCTGGTCCGTGGTCGTACTCTCCCAAGCTATTGGGCAAACCGGCATTAGGATAAGCTGAGAGATA
>SKGZ01000077.1 GCA_007117175.1 Bacteriovoracales bacterium
AAGTTAAAGAGCTTTCTAATGAGAGTGTTCAAGTTACTTTTGATATTAAAGAATATGACAAAGTCATGGTGAAAAAGATTACCTTCTTGGGAAATAAAGAAGTCTCAGATGAAGAACTGAAGGGCTTTATGATGACTCGAGAGGAGTCACTCTTTTCTGGGTTTTCTGGTTCAGGAGGGTTCAAAGAGTTTAACTTTCAAGGTGATTTGGAGCGATTGAGTTATTTTTATAAAACTAAGGGATATTTACAGGCCAATGTAGGCAACCCCATCGTGACGGTGAGTGAAGATAAAAAATGGATTTTTATTACAATCGAAGTGACAGAAGGCCCGCAGTTTTCAGTGAATAATATTAGCTTTACAGGTGACTTGCTCTTTACTGATGATGAGCTTTCGGAAGAGCTTAAATTAAAGTCAGATGAAATTTATAATGAAGAAAACTTGCGACATGATATTGAAAACTTAACAGAGAAATATCAAGATGAAGGTTATGCCTTTGTGAACGTTCTTCGAACTCTACAGCCTGTCCCAGGCGAAAACAGGGTGGATGTAGTTTTCACCTTTGAAAAAGGAAAGATTGCCCACTTCGGAGAAATTATTATCAAAGGAAATGAGAAAACAAGGGATAAAGTCATTCGACGTGAATTAAGAGTGCACGAAGGAATGATGTTTTCTGGTTCCAAACTTCGTCTTTCTAAAGAAAATGTCAATCGCTTGGGATTCTTTGAGCCCAATTCAGTGGTTTTTAATACTGTGACTCGCAAGGATCGTGACGATATTCTCGATTTAGAAATTTCAATTAAGGAGCGACAAACTGGCCAGATTTCCTTAGGAGCTGGTTATTCCACAGTGACCAAGGGGTTTGTTCAGGCTTCAATTGCCCAGAATAACTTTCGTGGTCTAGGACAGGACCTTAATTTAAATCTGAATGTCTCAGGTATTATGCAAACTTACAGTATTGGTTTTACCGAACCTTACTTTAATGACACCAATTGGTCTTTAGGTGGATTGATTTATCGTACTAGAAATATTTTTATTCAGGGATTTGACTTTGAAAGAAGCGGGATCGATTTGCGCCTTGGTTATTTAGTGGCAGAGTTCACCCGTCTTTTTATTACTTACAGTATCGCCGAGACACGAATCTTTGGCCTGAGTAACCCCGCCATTGATCCTGATGTTGAAAACGGAATTGCCTCGGGGGTTGAGGTGAGCATCATTAGAGATAAGAGAAATAATGCCTTTGAACCAACTGCTGGTTATTTCACATCAGCAGGTCTAGAATATGTTGGTTTGGGCTTTGATCAGCGTTGGATTAAGGCCGAAGTTGAGGGGCGTCACTATTACCCCGTTTGGGGTGATTTAATCTTGCGATCAAGAGTCAGGGTCAGTCAACTTTTTGAAACCGTTGAGGATCGCCCTGTACCCAGAACCCAAAAATTTGCTTTAGGAGGGCCTCGCTCTTTGAGGGGGTATCAAATCCAAGAAGTAGGGCCGACTCAACTTTTAGAGAATGATCAAGGGAATATGCAGTTCTTTAATATGGGGGGACTTTTTTCTTTCCTGACAACGGTGGAACTAGAGCACCCCCTAGTGGCCGAGGCGGGATTAAAATGGGTGGTTTTTTATGACGCGGGGAATGTATATGAAGAATATATGGGGAAAGGAAATGACTTTTCCCTCGTTCAAAATTATGGTTATGGTATGAGGTGGTTTTCTCCAATTGGTATTTTACGTTTTGAAATTGCCCATCCCATTAATCGGGATGAAAGAACAGCACCCAATCAATTTTATTTTGACATAGGACAATTATTTTAAAATGATAGATTGCAAAAACAGGAGGATTTTTATGTTAAGAACAGTTTTTATGTCCATAGTTTTATCTTTGCCTATTTGGCTAACTGCTCAGGCCAAGGCAGATGTTTTAGTGGGAATTGTGAATATTCAGCGTATTATGTCTGAGATTAAGCAAGGAGCTAAAATTAATGAAAAATTACAAAAAATGTATGAGCAGAAAAAAGGTGAATTAAAAACAGACGAAGATAATATTAAGAAAGCGCAGCAGGAATTGAGTAAACAAGCATCTTTATTAAGTGCTGATGCTAGGGCAAAAAAAGAAAAAAAGATTCAAGAAGATATTTTGCAATTACAGCAAAAAACGATGAACTATCAGCAAGAAATTCAAAAGCAAGAAGGAGAGCTTAAGAAGCCAATCTTAGATCGTCTTAAGGAAATTGTGGATGAGGTCTCTAAAAAGAATAACGTTGACTTTACTGTAGAGGTCTCAAACTCACCAGTCGTTTACGCTAAAAATAAGGTCGAACTAAGCGAAATGGTCATCAAGGAATATGACAAAAAACATGGGAAGTAGTTTTTCCTTAAACTTTTCAGCAGCTCAGTTAGAAAAGTTTAAATTGTCGGGGCAGAGTGCTGAATTCAATTTAAAAGGTGTCAGTTTACCTCAACAGGTAGAGTCCAACAGTTTAGTCTTTCTTAAAGAACAAAAATTTTTAGATAAGTTGCGGTTGGATGATCAAGCTCATTCCGTTGTTTTTATAATTGCACAAGAGTTAAAAGAAAAAGTGCCCGCTCAACTGCTGAAGGGACACTATCTTTACTGGAGTTCTCAGATTGATTTAAGTTTAGTTTTGCTGTCTGAAGAGATTTATAAATTAAGGGAAAAAGATTACCAAAGTCATGTGGATGGTCGTATTACTGGAAGTGCGCAAATTGATCCTGCAGCAAAGATTTCACAACAAGTCTTTATTGGAGATCAATGTGTGATTGAAGAGGGAGTTGAGATTTTACCTGGTTCAGTCGTGATGCATGGGGCTGTCATTAAGAAAAACTCTATTCTCTTTCCTCAGGTGACTATTTATCCTCACTGCATCATCGGGGAGTCTTGTCGCATTCACAGTGGCACAGTCATTGGTTCAGATGGTTTTGGATATCATTTTCATAATGGTGAACATTTAAAGATTTGGCAATCAGGTGGAGTCATCATCGGTGATCAAGTTGAAATTGGGGCAAACTCCTGTGTGGATTGCGGAACTTTCGTCCCCACTGTGATTGGTAGTGGGTCTAAGATTGATAATCAGGTGCAAGTTGCCCATAACACACAATTAGGTCGAGCAGTGATTCTTTGTGGACAAGCAGGTACAGCCGGTAGTAGTTCAGCAGGAGATTATACAGTGTTTGGAGGAAGAGCAGGGCTAGGCCCAGATTGCCATCTAGGAGCGGGCTGCCAACTTGCTGGCGGAGCCATGGTGAATCGCAGTTGGCCTGCAGGAAGTCAATTGGGAGGTCATCCCGCTCAACCGATTAGAGACTGGATTGTCGCTACTAATAGACTGCGCAAATTAGCCAGACAAAAAGAGAGTAGGAAATGAGTGTCATTTTTAATAGGCAACAAGTTGAAACTTTCTTGCCTCACCGCCAACCTTTTCTTTTTATTGATCAAGTTCTGAATATTGAGTACCCCTCACAACAAGAGGTTCAGTCTCAAGGGCGCACTCCAACTGTCAAAGAGTTATTGCACGGAGTGGTCACCTGTGAGTATACCCCACCAGAAGACCATGCTATTTTCCAGGGGCATTTTCCCGGCAACCCAATTTTTCCTGGAGTTTTACAAGTGGAGTCGATGGCGCAAGCTTCAGCTTTCTTAATGACCGAGTATAAAGGGCGTCAGTTGGGGCATTTTGAAATTAAACCGACACTTCTAGGGGTGGATCAGTCACGTTTTAAAAAGCCTATTTTTCCTGGGATGCATTTAATGATTCGCTCTCAGTTAAAAAAATTTCGTGGATTTTACATGAACTATCATGCAGAAATTTTTTACGAAGATGAGCTTTGCTCGAGTACTGATTTACTCGCCTCTATTGAGTTTCTCAACTAAGGAGTTTTTTATGGTTGATGAGACCTTTATTCATCCAACCGCCATTATTGAAAAAGGTGCAGAAATTGGCGCTAGGGTTAGTATTGGAGCTTATTCTATTATTGGGGCAAATGTTAAAATAGGCGATGACTGTTTTATTGAGCCTCACGTGGTTATTAATGGTCACACAGAGATTGATGAGCGCAACACCTTTCACAGTTTTAGTAGCATTGGAGCCACTCCTCAAGATCTTTCCTATAAAGGGGAGCCAACTAGGGTTCAAATTGGGAAGAATAATGTCTTTCGTGAGTTTGTTTCCATTAGTCGTGGCACGATGAAACAAGATCAAATAACTCAGATCGGTAATGATGGTGTGTTTATGGCCTATGTGCATCTTGGTCATGATGTGCAGATAGGCAATGGGGTTCGAATCGTCAATGCCTGTAATTTAGCCGGTCATGTGAAAATAGATGATGGTGCAATTTTGAGTGGAGGGACTAACGTTTCCCAATTTGTCACTATTGGCAAGGGTGCATTTATCGGCGGGAGCTCTGGAATTGATCGAGACATTCCTTGTTATACAACAGCCTATGGTAATAGGGTTAAGTTGAAGGGGATCAATATTGTAGGAATTCGTCGTTTAGGTTTTGATAAACCTGCAGTCTCTGAAGTCGTCGAGTTTTTTAGAACGATGGAGGCTTCAGCACTCTCTCCTAGGGCCTTTGTCGAACAAAAAGAGATCTTAGTCGAGTTTTCTGAAAATAAAATTATTAAGCAGATGATTGAGTTTATTATGAATTCAAAAATAGGAATTGCGCCATTTATGTCTTAGGGAGGGGATATGAATCATGTGAATGTTGCTGTTATTGGTTTTGGCCATTTGGGACAATGGCATGCAGAAAAAGTAGAGCAGAGTTCCCATGCAAAATTAAAGTTTATCATCGAACCTTTTGAGCAAAATGCACTGAAGGCTAAAGAAAAATTTCCCCATGTGAAAGTTATTGCTGATTATCAACAAATTATTGATGAAGTAGATGCCTTTATCGTCGTGACTCCTACTAGTACTCATTATTCAATAAGTCGAAACTTGCTAGAAAAAAACAAGCATGTTTTTTGTGAAAAACCTATTTGTGCTACAATGGAAGAGGCAAAAAAATTATTTCAGCTCTATCAACAACAACCCCAACCTGTTTTTCAAGTGGGGCATAGCGAGAGATGTCATCAGATTTGGCAAGACTTCCAAGTCCCCACAGCTCCTTACTTGATACGTATTTTAAGAGCGGGTGTCTTTAAAAATAGAGCATTAGATGTTCCGGTCACCTCTGATTTGGCAATTCATGATATTGACCTTATTCATTACTTAACCCGTTCAAGAGTTAAGAGTGTGCAGGCTTTTGCTGTTAAGAGCAGGGGGAAAGAGTATGATACAGTGAGTATTCATGGTGATTTAGACAATGAAGCTCGGTTTGAGATTTTCTGTACTCGAGATTCTCTGATTGAAAGAAGACAGTGGGAGATTTTTCATCACAAGGGCACTGAATATATTGATTTGATGACTTGTCAGCGACAGAGCACCACTGGAGATTCTGATTCTTACCAGAAAAGAGATCACTTGGCTTTACAGCAAGACTCTTTTTATCAGTCAATCCTTTCCGGTCAAGATGTCTATGTTTCAATGAGGGAGGCCATTGATGCCTTAGCAGTCATAGAAGCGATTCATGGGAGTATAGAAAAACAATCTTCACAGAGAGTTAATTATTGATGAAAAAGAGCTGTCTGGTGGTGGTTGGAGAGCAATCAGGTGAGGAGCATTTTTTAAGTTTCTTTCCCCAATTGCAAGCCAAAGTTCAAGCAGAGCTTGACTTCTATGGAGTTGCCGGATCTGACTCAGCAGCTCAAGGAGTAGAGCTTATTTATCATTTAAAAGAATTCTCATCAATGGGATTCTCTGAAGTTCTACACAAGATTCCTTTTTATTATAATGCCCATAAAGAATTATTAAAACAGGTTGATCAGCGAAAGACTCAATATGCTATCTTAGTTGATTTTCAAGGATTTAACTTAAGGTTGGCTCAATCTTTGAAGAAAAAAAATGTCAATGTTTATTACTATGTTGCCCCCCAGGCCTGGGCATGGAAACCTTGGAGGGCCAAGAAAATTGCACAGAGTGTTCAGTGTTTGTTCTGCTTTTTGCCATTTGAAAAGTCTTGGTTTCAAGAACGAGGTGTGTCTCAGGTGCAGTTGGTTGCTCATCCACTTTATCGTAAATATGCAGAGGAGCTGAAACAGCTTAAGCCTCACTCCCAAAGGGATGAAATTTTATTCTTGCCAGGATCCCGTAAAATGGAAGTGCGTTCCCTGATGCCTGTTTTTTATGATGTTATTAAGGAAATTAAAAAGATTAAACCTGAGTTTAAAATTAGTTTATTAATCTCACCTTCATTAGACCTTTGCGAATTAGAGAAATATTTGCATCTTTTTGATCATTCTTACCATAGTGATCAATCGAGTCAGGCCTTTCAAAATGCGAAGTTCGCAGTTGCTGCCAGTGGAACCGTCACTTTGGCCACTGGACTTTTTCAGGTTCCTACAGTTGTTTGTTATAAAGTTAATCTTTTTAATGAATATGTTTTTTACACCGTGGTCAAGTATACTGGATTTATTAGTTTGGTGAACTTAATCTTAGCCGATGAAGTTTTTCCTGAGCTGACTCAAAACTTAGTGAGTGCTCAAAGAATAATAAGTGAGTTAAAGCAGTGGTTTGAAGATGAAGAATACTTGGCTAAGACTTTACGGCAATTAGCCCGCTTGAATCATTTACTAAGGGGAGAAAAAGAAGGTTTTTGTCCTGGAGAGTATATCGCAAATGAGATTATATAGTTATCTGACAAGGCTTGTTTCCAAGCTTTGGGCATTCGTTTATAGAACTCGCAGAAACCTTTATTCTCGAGGTTTATTGATTTCTCATCGCTATGAGATACCAGTTATTTCAGTTGGTAATTTAACATTTGGAGGGACAGGTAAAACACCTGTTGTGATTTTCTTGGCCAAGTACTTTAATCAAAAGCATCTACCAGTAGCTATTTTAACAAGAGGCTACAGAGGCAAACGTGAGAAAACTGGAGGAGTGATTCACGCAAATCAAGCCAAGTTTTGTAATGGTAATGAATATGGTGATGAACCTGCTATGATTGCCCAATCACTCACAAAGGGAGCAGTCATTGTTGGCAAAAATCGTCATGATAATTTTGTTCGCTATGCTAAGAAAGTTAGGCCAGAAGTATTAATCTTAGATGATGGTTTTCAACATTTAAAGATTGCGCGAGACTTAGATATTGTTATTTTTGATGCGACTCTACCTCTTGAGCACTACTTTCCTCCCCCTATTGGCTATGCCAGAGAAGCCTTCAGTTCACTAAAGGATGCCCAGCTAATTGTTTTAAGTAAAGTGAACCAATTGAAGCAAAGAAATTTAGAACCATTGATAGATAAAATAAGAAAAGTGAATCAAACAGCACCAATTGTAGAAATGTCCTATGAATTAGCAGACCTTTATGATTACAATGATTTTTTCTCAAGCACTTATCCTAAAAAAGCTTTTGCCCTAGCCGCAATTGCCAATCCTGATTCATTTTTTGACTCCTTAAGATCTAAAGGAGTGGAAATTATTGAAAGTTTTTCTTTTCTTGATCATTATTCTTTTAAAATGAGTGATTTAAAACCCATTTTAGATCGAGCAAAGAAGGAGAACGTTCCTCTACTCTGTACTGAAAAGGATATGGCCAAAATTAAACAACTCGTTCAGTCGGACTTTGTATTTTACCCCAAGTTACAAGTCAAATTTTCAGATCCTCAATTAGTTAAAAAATTACTAGATGAGCTATTAGTTTAATTCTTGCTTAAAATCTCATAGACTATAGTCTATTATGCTAATTTATTTTTATTCTTTTATGGTACTGGTAGGCTGCACTCATTTAAGTGAGCGGCAAATGAATGCTCCTGTTAATGAACGGCCAGTTTCAGATACATCTAATCAAGCTTTAGAAGATGTTTTACAAGAGCAATATCTTGTCAGTGAATTAAAAAAACAGCAAGATCGCCCACCAGAAAAGATGAATACTGAACAAAAAGTTGATTCTTCTACCAAAAAAATTGCACTAGAAAAGAAAAAAGAGATTGTTAAAGCAGAAGAAGTACCCCTTGCATGGCAACTTTTTGATCAGAGTTGGATTCGAGAAGGGGAGTATTTCCTTTTAAATGTGAATTATATGGGCTTACCAGCGGCGAGCTTTGCCATGGAGGTTAAACCATCAGTGATGATGAATGGCAAAGAGGTTTTTCACTTTCACGCTAGGGCCAAGTCTGCCAAGTATTATAAGTGGATTTACCATCTTGATGACATTGTAGAGTCATTTGTAGATAAAGAGTTTTTTGTACCTTTTAAGTACAAATTAATCCAAAGAGAAAAGAAAAAAGATTCTGATCGTATTGAGATATATGATCGCGAGAAGAAAATGACTTACTATCGTTACGTTCAAGTTAAAAACAAGGTGGAGTCCAAAGATAAGCAAGATGCAGAAATACCTTTTTATTCACAAGATCTTTTTTCTAGCTATTTTTTCATGAAAGGTTTACCTCTTCACGATGGTGATCACTACCAATTTCCCGTCACTTCTAAGGCCAAAACCTGGATTCTAAGTCTTAAGGTTGAGGGACGTGAAACTTTAAAGCACTCCCTAGGAGAATTTCAGGCGATACGGCTCAAAGTGGAAACACACTATGAAGGCAATTTGGCCAAAAAAGGAACTTTTCTCTACTGGTTGTCAGATGACGCAAAGCGCATGTTCTTGCAGTTCACAGCAGAGGTTAAAATCGGTTCGATCAAGGGGAGCCTGGCCCAATATCGTTTAGGTGATTTTCAACTCACTGAGAAAAAATAAAGACTTTTATTGACGATTTTGCTCTACCCCTATATGTTGTTTGTTTAACTTTCCAGTGGGAAAGTCATCTCAAATTGAAAGGTGGATCTATTTATGAGCAAAACAACTAACCAAATCCCTGATTGGGTGAAGAACTTTGATGTCACATTTACTGACATTGAGGAGCAAAAGGACAAAACTGATTTTTCGGAGTTATTTGAAAGTCAGCAGCAGAATCTCAACTTTGAAGAAGGAGAGGTTTTCAAAGGTGTCGTCGTTAATATTAATGATGACTTTGTGACTGTAGACATTGGTTATAAGCAGGAAGGACTAGTTTATACTAAAGAATTTCGCAATTATGATGGTTCGTTAAAAGTGCAAAACGGCGACGAAATAGAAGTTTATGTTGAAAGATTAGAGTCAAATCTCGGAAACCTAGTGCTTTCTAAGGACAAAGCAGAAATTTTAAAAGCATGGGATCGCATTTCCAGTGCTTGTGACAAGGGCGAAGCAGTTGAGGGGACAGTAGTCTCTAAAGTTAAAGGCGGATTATCTGTTGATATTGGTGTGAAAGCATTTTTGCCAGGTTCACAAATTGATATTCGACCTGTGAAAAACTTGGATAAATTTCTCGGCAAGAGAATGGAGTTCAAAGTTATTAAGTTTAATAAAAAAAGAGGAAATATTGTTCTTTCTCGCAGGGCAATCTTGTCAGAAGAAAGAGGCAAATTGCGTGATGAAACCTTGACTCAAATTCAAGAAGGTATGATTGTGAAGGGGATTGTGAAAAATATCACAGACTATGGAGCTTTCATTGACCTGGGTGGGGTTGATGGTTTATTGCACATCACTGATATGTCTTGGGGAAGAGTGAAGCACCCAGGAAATCTTCTGAACGTAGGAGATGAAATTGATGTGAAAATCCTTAAGTATGATCCAGACAAGGAAAGAGTTTCTTTGGGACTCAAACAAGTTCAAGAAAATCCTTGGGAGTCTGCCAATGATAAATACAGAATGGGAACCAAGGTTGAGGGTGAAATTGTTTCAGTGAAAGACTATGGAATTTTTGTAGAGTTGACTGATGGAATTGAAGGTCTTGTTCATGTTAGCGAATTGAGTTGGACTCAAAAGGTGAAACTTCCTTCAAGTGATTATAATGTGGGAGATCAATTGTCCGCAGTAGTTCTGGGAGTAGACACTGAAAATAAGAGAATTTCACTTGGGGTTAAGCAATTAATGGCCAATCCATGGGAAAGTCTTGAAGACAAGTACAATCTAGGTCAAAAAGTCAAAGGCTACGTAAAAGCAGTCGTTGACTTTGGTGTTTTCGTGGACGTAGGAGAGGAAGTTGATGCTCTTATTCACGTCTCAGATATTTCTTGGACTAAGAAGAATATTGTTCCTAGTGACGAGTTTAAAGTTGGAGATGAAGTCAATGCTTGCGTGATTTCAATCGATAAGGAAAATGGAAAATTCTGCCTTGGAATTAAGCAATTAGAAGAAGATCCTTGGAAGAGGATTGATGAAAGATTGCCAGTTGGTCAGGCGGTAGAAGCTGATGTGGTGCGAGTGACTGAGTTTGGTGCCTTTGTTGAATTAGAAACTGGAGTGGAGGGAATGATTCACGTTTCTGAGCTTGCTGATGAGCGAGTTGAAAAGGCCAGCGATGTTATTCAAAAAGGTGATAAAGTCAGAGCTGTGATTATCTCAATTGACAAAGATTCTAAGAAAATTGCACTTTCTAAAAAGCTGGCTGACTCCAATGAAAACCTGAGTAGCTATTCAGTAGAGGGAGCAGGTTCGGCTAAGCTTGGAGATAAGTTTAAAGGCATTAATATTGATAAAGATTAATACCTAGAATTCAGTGACTAAGATTAAGGCCTTCCTTGATTAAGGAAGGCTTTTTTTTTGCCTTTTGTTTCGCTAGAATATCTTTATGCGTCTTTCCAATCAAGAAGACAATGATGCTCAAACGGTCACTCAACACAAAGTAGAGCTACCCTCTCTGTATGAAGTGATTATGCATAATGATGATTACACCACCATGGATTTCGTGATTCATGTTTTGCAAAAATTCTTTCAAAAAACAGCTGATCAGGCCCATGAAATTATGTTGCGAGTTCACCATGATGGCCAGGCCCAATGTGGGGTTTATACTAAAGAGGTGGCTGAGGCTAAGGCCTTTAAAGTCAATAAATATAGTCGTTCAAAGGGGCATCCACTCAAATGCTCATATCAACCTTGTCAAAGTTGAAATTGTGACCATCTTAGTAAAAAGGGGTCATGAAAAGTAATCACCCAAGGAGCAGGCCATGATTAGTCCATCATTAGAGCTTATTTTAAACCAGGCAATTAAGCTGGCCAATGAGCGCAAGCATGAATTTTTAACTCTAGAAAATGTTCTTTTGTGCATGATGGATAATCATGAGGTCAAAGATGTGCTGGAAAGCTGCCAACTTCCATTGTCAGAGCTTCGGCAAGACCTAAAAGATTTCATGAACACGGCAGATTATTTTTCGATCTTAACCGATGAAGAGATTCAAGAATTAGGTGAAAAACAATTTGTGAATGATCGCTTAAAGGAGATCGCAAAGGAAAATGGCATTCGCTATCAACCGGAAATTAGTCCTGCTCTGCAGAGAGTGATTCAAAGAGCAGCTTTACATGTCCAGTCTTCTGGCAAAAAGAATATTAGTGCTTTGAACTTGTTAGTCTCAATTTTTTCAGAAAAGGAAAGTCATGCGGTCTACTTTCTTGAAAAGTATGGCCTTAATCGAATCCAAGTTGTAGAAAAAGTTGCTCATTACCCTAGTTCAGAAAAAAACTCCACAGCTTCAGCAGAAGCCAATAGCTCACAACAACCCTCCTTAGAAAAGTACGAAAAGGCCCTTAGAGAATACACTCAAGATTTAAATCAGCTTGCTCTGGATGGTCAGCTAGATCCCGTCATTGGACGAATGAATGAAATTGAAAGAGTGGTACAAATTTTATCCCGAAGAAGAAAGAATAATCCACTCCTGGTAGGAGACGCAGGTGTTGGAAAAACTGCCATCGCAGAGGGATTAGCTCAAAGAATCGTCCAGGGGCGAGTGCCAAATAATTTACTGAATTTTAAGATCTACTCACTTGATATGGCGGCATTATTAGCCGGCACTAAATTTAGAGGAGACTTTGAGGAAAGATTAAAAATTGTATTGGAAGCCCTGAAATATAAAAAAGGAAAAGATCAAAAGCAAAAAATCCTCTTCATTGATGAGATCCATACAATCATTGGAGCTGGTTCAACCTCAGGGGGAAGCATGGATGCCTCCAATCTATTAAAACCATCTCTGAGTCGTGGTGAATTAATGTGCATTGGATCTACAACCTATGAAGAATATCGAAAAATCTTTGAAAAAGATCAGGCCTTGAATCGTCGATTTCAAAAAGTGGACGTTTTAGAACCCTCAGAAGACGAAACAGTGAGTATTTTGATGGGGTTGAAGAGTAAATTTGAGGACTTTCATCATGTTCGTTATTCACCGGAAGTGATTAGAGCTGCTGTTTCTCTTTCTGTGAAGCATCTCAATGAGAGAAAATTACCGGATAAGGCCATTGATGTTATTGATGAGGCAGCAGCTGCTTTAAAATTAGATCGTCAGCAGGAGCCATCAGAGCCAACTGAGATACAATTAGAGACAATTGAAAAAGTGGTGGCACAAATGGCCCGTATCCCACAAAAATCAGTCTCAAGTAATGAGAAAAATAAGCTAAAAAATCTTAAGAGAGACTTGGAATTACTGATTTATGGTCAAAATGAAGCTATTGAGAAGGTGAGTAATGCTATGATTTTGGCAAGATCTGGTTTGCGAAATGAAAATAGACCAATTGCCTCTTTCTTATTTGCAGGCCCTACTGGTGTTGGTAAGACTGAACTAGCTAAACAATTGGCCAATACCTTGGGGATTCATTTTTATCGCATTGATATGTCTGAATTTATGGAAAAGCATTCTGTTGCTAAGCTGATTGGTTCTCCTCCAGGATATGTTGGTTTCGATCAAGGGGGCGTTTTAACTGAAACTATTAATCAAAATCCCTATTCAGTGCTCCTTTTAGATGAGATCGAGAAGGCCCATCCCGATGTTTTTAACATCTTATTGCAAGTGATGGACCATGGTTCATTAGCAGATTCGAATGGTCGTAGTGTTAACTTTAAAAATGTTGTACTGATTATGACTAGTAATGCTGGAGCAAAGGAGTCTGAGAGTTCAAGCATAGGATTAGGTCAAAAAAGCCAAAAAATTGACGAAAGTAAGCGCGATCACGCCATTAAAAATCTATTTTCACCGGAATTTCGCAATCGCTTAGATGCAATTATTCATTTTTCTAAATTAAAGGATGAACAAGTCAATCGAGTCGTTGAAAAATTCATCATGGAACTTGAGCATCAGCTTTTAAATCAAGGCATTGAAATTGACGTTAACCCCGATGTAATGGGCTGGTTGGCAAAAAAAGGCTTTGATGAAAAAAT
>SKGZ01000163.1 GCA_007117175.1 Bacteriovoracales bacterium
AAGTCTTTTCTCCTATTAGGTTAATCATTACACCTGCAGCTCTTAATTCGGTATTACCTAATGGGAAGTTGCAAATTGCTCTTAAGTGTTGCTCAAATTGCGAGGTGTAATTTGCCTCAATAGTATGATGCCCGCTGTTATGTGGTCTTGGGGCTATTTCATTTACAAGTAATTTACCTTCTTTCGTTAAAAATAATTCTATAGCAAGTAAACCTACAAAATCGAGACCTTCAACAATTTTTTTAGCAATAGATCTAGCCTCCTGTTCAATTGATGCTGAAACTTGAGCGGGAGAATAAAGGAATTCAACTAGATTCAGTTCCTTGTTAAATTCACATGCTACTAAGGGAAAAAACGCAACTTCCTTGTTTTCATTTCTAGCAACGATGATAGATAATTCTACCTCAAAGTCAACAAACTTTTCAAGTACAGATTCTCCCTTCAAGGAATTTTTAAAATCGCTTTCTTGTTGCATATTGCAAACTCCTTTCCCATCATAACCTCCCTTTCTTAATTTCTGAAAAAAGGGTAAAAAATCAGTATTATTTTGAAGTTCTGCTTCCGAAGAAATTGTTCTATAAGGAGAAGTTGGTACCCCGATACGATCATAAAACTGTTTCTGTAAGCCTTTATCTTGAATAAGTGCTAAGTTAGATGGCTTGGGAAATACCTTAACGCCCTCCTTTTCTAACTGAAATAATGCTTCCGTATTTACATTCTCTATTTCAACAGTGACAACATCTTTATCCTTTCCAAAGTCATATACATCGTCATAATCTGTAATATTTCCTTTGATAAAATGATGAACGATGTTAGCGGCAGGTGAATTTTCTGCAGCGTCCATAGCATATATATTGACTCCTAAGTTTGGTGCAATTTGAGCCAACATTCTACCAAGTTGTCCAGCTCCTAAAACACCAACCTTAAAGTTTTCACCGTAATTATAATGCATAACTATTTTTTGCCTTCAAATATAGCGAAATTTAAGCATTGAGTAGGTTAATTATAAATGTGACATTAGTAATAAACTACATATTCCATGTCTCTCCATTCCTATAAAACAAGAAATTTCCTCGATTAGTTTGCACTCTAACTGTGTTGCCATTAACTTCAAAAGGAGCATTCATTAAATTTGAAACCACTTTTACCTCTCCGTTATCAAATACGCTGACACCTCCGTTAAGGTTCCTAAAAGCAACAATTCCATCTCTTATTTTATATTCTTCTGGAATGTAGTTGGCCACTTCATACTTTCTTTTACCATCAAAAACGAACAATTGCCCCGTTTCATTCCAAACAACCATATCACGAAAAACGGTGTATTCTCTAGCTGAATAATTACTTAATTCGATAATGTCATCATTCATGTAGCATTTTAGATTATCATTTAAGTCTCTGTAGGCAACAATATCCCATCCCGCTTGATAATCTTGAATCATAATAGTTTCTACATCAACGACCTCTGTAGCGTGGGCACATGCAAAAGATTGATGGAATGGGTCATTGAAAGCAACTTTATTTGCACCTGCTGAGTAGGTTACGCGATCATTAATAACGCCTATTTCAACTATTTTACCCGAAATAAAAGCATAATGTACACCTCCGTTTCCAACAAATGCGACAGAATTGGATCCAACAGCTTTTGGAAAAACAGGTTTTTCAACACTATAAAACAGGTCATAAATGGTATCATTAAAATATACGCGAATTGCATTATCTCTTAAATCTTCAAATACGACCAAACTATCGGTCACTTGATAATTCCGACCAAATCGAGTTAACTCTTTCTTTCTTCCGCTATCCCAAACGAAAAGCATTGGTCCCGTATTCCAAGCTACCATGTTATATCCAATTTGGTAGCCGTTTACTAAGCTAGCCAACTTTTCTTTTTGCTCTCCATCCCAAACAAAGAAATCTCTCTTATTATCTATGTATGCAATTATTTTTTCGGAATACTTGTAATCCATGGGTTCCAAAAATTCGATTTGAACTCTTTTACCATCCTGAAAACTACGCATGTATCCAATGTTATCAATCCACGGAAATACATCCTGCGCAACTGACCATGTCGAAAATAATAAGAAAAGAAATAATACCCTCATAGCTTGTACATATAAACTTCCGTGCGAATCTAATCCACACGGAAGTTTGTTTTTAATTATTTTTTAGCATTTACTTTTTCTTCAGCAACTTTGATTGCATTAAGCACATTAACTACCCCACCAGTTTTTGAAAGCTCACCAAATTGAACTAAATCACTAGAACCTGGTTTTCTTTGCATCGTTTCCGAAAAATCGGTTACAGACTCCATAATGACCTCACGAACTTCAACCATGGTTAACTCTGGGAAGTAACCTTTAATTATAGCTGCCACTCCAGAGACCATTGGTGCAGCCATCGACGTTCCTTGCGTTGTAACATATTTGTTGTCTGGCACAGTACTATAAATTTCAAAACCAGGAGCAAATACATCAACTCTTGTCTCTCCATAGTTTGAAAAAGATGCTGCTAGTCTTTCCTCATGATTTCTTGTTGAAGCTCCTACAGATAAATAGTTCGTAAACTCTTCTTGCTGGAACGGAAACATGTTTGCTGGATAATTTGGGAATTCATGTAGGTTTTGTCCTGAATTTCCCGCTGCGTGAACAAAAAGCACATCATTTTCCTCAGCATAACGCAAAGCTTCATAAACCTCCTCAGGCATCACAGAGTAGGCTTTACCAAAAGAAGCGTTGATAATTTTCGCACCATTATCAACTGCATAACGAATAGCAAGTGCAATATCTTTATCAAACTCATCACCATCAGGAACAGCTCTTAACGACATAAGCACTGCATTGGGTGCCACACCGTCATTACCAATTTTGTTTCTTCTTACCGCTCCAATAATTCCACCAACGTGAGTACCGTGCATAGCATCCGGACCTTCATAATTATTATTACCATAATCTAAATCGTTCATATCCATTGGGTCATCGCCTATTAAAGATCTGTCATCATAATCAGGATTGTAGTGGTATTCATACTTGGATGAAATTGCTTTTAATTGTTCCTCCATTAACTCTTCGAATTCACCGTCTAGAATTACTTGAGCTAATCCTAGCATCTCTTCTTCACGTTCATTTTCAGGTTTAAATTTCTTCAAATCCTTTTGCGTAAATTCATCACCCTCAACACCTAGCATACTAATAATCATCGTCTTTAGCATCGGTTCCATTTGAGACGCCTGCTCTAACTGTGACATAACACTTTTGTATTGCTCTCTTGAGGTTTCAACCTCCTCTTTTACTTCCAAATACAATTCATAAGCTTTACGATCTTCATCATTTAATGATTCAACCATGAAGTTAGTATCCTCTTCAACTTCAGCAAACTGCTCTCTTAAAGATGCATATATTCTAGTTGACTCTAGGCGAGCATGCTCTTGATTCTCACCCGCTGTATTTCCTAAAAAATTCCATCCATGAACATCATCAACATAACCATTTCCATCATCATCAATTCCATTACCAGGAATTTCTCCTTTATTAACCCATATTTTACCTTTAAGGTTAACGTGGTCAACATCTATACCAGAATCTATTACAGCCACTATAACTGTATCTGCTTTTTTCTTTTTTAGCTGCTTTAAAGCTTTATCGGTAGCCATACCAACCTTGTGGTCATTATACCAATTTAAAATT
>SKGZ01000229.1 GCA_007117175.1 Bacteriovoracales bacterium
CTGGGTAGGCTATTTTGATCAGTCTGCACCGAAGGATATCTCACACTGGCAGTAGGGAATTGACCGGGGGCTTCATAGTATTGATACTTAAGTTCACATTGGATTGTTAAGCGTGGATATTTAATGATAAGGGCATTTTCTCGACAGTCAGCATGAAGTTCGCAGATAAGTTTTTTAGCTTCACTGACAAAATCTGTACCAAGAGAGAAGTTAATAAGATCACCTAGGCTGGAGTAGAGAATCCAGTCCACATTAATTTGATAGCCCAAGATTTCAGTGGCAAAGCTTAGTAGGCGATCAACTTGCCAAGATCTTGCCAGCGTTTTTACAATTTCAAAAGTTGAGCTGGAGATTTCATTGGTCTCAATGACATTTTGGCGACAGGAGCGATCTGATTCACAATCAGAGAATTCAGTTCTAAATTGCTCAGCATCATCAGAGTTACTATTAGCGGCCTCCACAATACTTTGTGCTACCCGAGCAAGGGTTCTTCCGATGAGTTGCTGATCTGTTTTCATATTGATCGATAGGGAGTTTTCTAAGCTATCGATAATGGCATCGGAAATGAGATTACAGGTAATACCCTCATCTCCAGCTTTGACTAAGCAACGTTGCTCGATCTGGCCGGTGTTATTGCAATCAAATTCAACCACACCTTCTACTCCAATGTGCACTTCAGGGATTTCAAAAGAGCCATCAGATTGCGTGGAACTTTGATAAATGGGAAAGCCGCCGGAACCAAGGTAGTAGAGGGTAAAATTTCCGTTGCATGCCTCTCCATTCAGTGGCAATTGGATCGGTGAGTTTTGAGTCAATAAACTCAGTGAATTGACTGACGAAGATGTATCTTTAAAGACATGGCCGGAAATGGAAACGATGGTACTGGTATTGCCACCAAAACCTGAGCCATATTCATGGGGAAGATACTTTCCACATGATGAGATAAAAATTAATAAAGCTAAAATGCGAAACATTCCTCACATCCTGATGAAACCGTATCGGACGCATTGAAAAAAAAAGGAGTAGGCAAGTCATAATGTCAGTCTTTTGAGTTTGTACTATTTTAAGACGATAAGAGAGCATGAGAATTTTTTTAATAATTGTCATATTTTACACCAGCTTGAATGTTCAGGGACAAATGCGCTATGGCCCTGAGTTTGAATTTCGTCATCCCAATCAATTCTATGCTGGAACCAGCTGTATGCTCGCTCTTCACTTACTTCATGCAGCTTATTATTATTCAAGTGATGATTATGATTTTCATACATATATCTCTGTGAACTTTGCAATGATAATGCCATTATCAGTCATGCTAGTTCCTTTTTGTTCTGGATATGCTCTTAGCAAAAGGATTGAGACTCTGGCGAATAAAATTGCAAACTTGGATTATTATGAATTACATAAAAGTGAATATAGGGGAGAGCCATCCTATCGTTTTGTGGATAAGAGAGGATGGAGCTTTCGTTTAACACAAGATGCTGATGCCTTGGAGGTTTTGGCAGATCCAGTCACCACAGATCAATATAAAGGTGAAATTGGAGAACGCTTACAAAAGCAGGTTTTTGACTTAGCTGAAGAAAGTGGTTTTCATGTCCATCGCAAAACAGAGTATTTCTCCCAGGGACATATTAACTTAGATTTGAATTTTTTTAAGGAGAATCCTTTATTACTAAGAAACTTTATCGTTGATCAGTTAAATCACAGTGAATTTGCAAATGGAGTTCTGAGTAATGACCAATATAATGCAGAGTCTTTAGTGAAGAGTTCTAAGAAAAGAAATAAAATTGCAAAGATAATTCAAAGTTATGATGAAGCTGAGAGTAGAGATATTACTGTATTTATGAAAGAGCTTAATAGTTTATTTCATAAAATGAGTCAATTAGGCTTAAGGCATACAGTGGATAATAAGACTAGTGCTAGAATCGAAGTGCGAGCTCATCGGGCTCAGCGAGATATGAATGAATTTATTAAATTAATTGATTTGTATGATGGCAGGCTTGAATATCTAATGACTTTAAAGAGCCCCATTGAATTTGAAAATAAAGCAGTCGAAAAAGATCCCAAAAAACAGCTGATACGTTTTAGAAATTATGTTGAAGAAAGTCAGAAAAATTTCAATGATTTCTACGAAATCTTGCCTGAAAAATATCAACAGCATTTTTGCTCTACTTTGATGTCATCTTAAAGACTCCATCCCAATCAGGGGGGGGGGGAGTGCTGAGAAAGTGCTGGCAACGTTCTATGTAGACTTGGCTGGCAGAGGTGGCAGTGGTGAGGTCAGGGTAGCGAGAGCTTTCAAGTGGTTGTGATTCTTGAAAAATTTTGAGTGCTTGAGAAAAGTTTTGCTTTTTGTATTGCGCCAGTGCTGATTCAAAGATTTCAACTAATTGAACTTGCTCAGAGCTAGCATCTTTTTTGAGAGTGATGAGTTCATAGGTTCTGACTGGTTGTGAGCGTCCCATCACCTGTACCAGATCGAGTTCTCGATAAAGAAACTCTTCCCCTGCTTGCTGGCGAGTTGATTCTGAAATTTGATTATAGACTCCGTAGTATTTAGCAGATGATTCTAGGCGGGCAGCTAAATTCACTCCATCACCCATCATCGTGTAATTCATTCGCATGCTTGAGCCCATATTGCCAGTGACCATCTCGTCAGTATTAATACCAATTCGCATGCTCATATGGTGAACGATACTCGGCCATCGATCTTGCTGCTCTTGCCAGTTTTTTCGTAAGTTCTTTAAAGCTTCTTGCATGCGAATTGCTGTCAGGCATGCTTTGTAGGCGTGGTCTTCTAAAGGAAGAGGGGCTCCAAAGAAGGCGATGATGGCATCTCCTACATATTTATCCAATGTTCCCTTATTGGCGATGAGTATTTCTGTCATCTCACTTAGGTATTGATTGAGCAGTTCAACTAAGTCAGAAGGGGAGAGTTTTTCAGAAAAAGTAGAGAAACTGACAATGTCTGTAAAGAATGCGCTGCGAACAGCACTGTCTCCACCTAATTGAGGGGTTTGTTCATTTTCATACATGACTTCGATAAGCTCTGGTGAGATATAATTGCCAAAGACTTCTTTGAGGAATTTCTTTTCTTTCCCTTCTGTCATAGAGCGAAAAACATAACTGAGAAGTAGGGCGGTGATAAACATTAAAAAAGGAGCAGCCACTGGATAAAGATAGCGGTACTCATCAAATTGAACAAAGGCGTGATAGAGATAACCCGTGGTGATAATTAAGTAAAGAATGAAGCTAAAAAGTTGCCTTGAGCTAAAAATAAGAGTGAAGGTAAGAAGAGTGAGTAATAATGCCAAAATCAGGTAATAGCTAAGATGATCTTTTTTTTGAATAAAGTCATTTTCAATAAGATTACTAATAATAGAAGCGTGCAGGTAGACCCCTGGTACCGATCTGCCAATGGAGGTGTTTTTTAGATCTTCAATTCCGACTGCACTTGCACCAATGAGAATAATTTTATCATGAAAATCATCGGGATCTACAATCAGATTATCAAGATTGCCTTTATTAATTTGCTGAATGGAAGCCAGCACTCCACCTAGTGAGTAATTTTGAAATTCTTTTTTCATATTAATAAGATAGCGACCTTCAAAGTGCAGTGGAATTTGCCGATTGCCAATTGTGAGTGATTGAGAATCTTGAATTATTTCTTCATC
>SKGZ01000087.1 GCA_007117175.1 Bacteriovoracales bacterium
AGTTTGGATGGCCGACTCATCTACACTAATGGCCTTCATCACATCATTTTTAACAGTGTCTTCATACTCTTGACGACAAGTGGCCAACATTTCCTTGTAATGATCAAGCATATCAGGTGAATTAATTAAAGCGTGATTTTTTAGACCAGACTCCAACTCATTAAACACCATAAATGGATTCAAGCAACCTGTCAGTGCATTTTTCACCAAGGCATTAGAGATTTTATCTTGAATATAACGTGGCGAAATTCCTTCTAACCCTTCTCGAATGGCCTCTTTTCTCAATTCTTTAACATTGTCTTCGTTGTATCCCGGAAGAGTTTTGCCATTATAGAGTTTTAACTTTTGTAATTTAGTTAGATCTGATTTTTTAGGCTCTTCTAAACGTGTCAGGATGGCCCATGTTGAAGCCATTTCTAGTGTGTGAGGAGCAATGTGAATATTGAGCGACTTTTCATTAAAATCTTTTTGATAGATTTTAATTTCTTGATCTAAACGTGTGATATAAGGCACATCAATTTTAACGGTTCGATCTCGCAACGCCTCCATAAATTCGTTATTTTGTAATTTTTTAAATTCAGGCTCATTGGTATGACCTAAAATGACTTCATCAATATCGGTCTGAGCAAACTTTTTAGGCTTAATCGACTGTTCTTGAGACGCTCCTAAAAGATCATAGAGAAAGGCAACATCCAGTTTAAGCATCTCGATAAATTCCACCACACCACGATTGGCAATATTAAACTCACCATCAAAGTTAAAGGCCCTAGGATCTGAGTCCGAACCATACTTGGCAATTTTTCTATAATTAATATCACCGGTGAGCTCAGTACTGTCTTGATTTTTTTCATCTTTGGGTTGAAAGGTTCCAATACCTATTCTGTCTTTCTCGGAAAGAATTAATCTTTTCACTCGTACATGCTTCATGACTTTTTCCCAATCACCATTATAACGAATGAGATACTCTCTCATAATAAAACGACAAGCGGGATTGACTTCTCCTTTGACTTTGATTTTGTGTCCCTCGTGATTTTTGTTCAACTCTTCTAGAAATTTCAAACGGGCATCAAGAGGAATTAATTTTAAAGGATCTTCATGCATGGGACATGGGAAAATCTTAGCCCCCCCTAGAATCTCACTTTCTTGATCATCCACCCACTCGTAAGTATAAAGAGCTCCGTCTTCACTTTTAGAAGAGTGCTCAAGGCCTTTTTTAATCAGTCGAGCAATAGAGGACTTAGCTGAACCAACAGGACCGTGCAAAAGTAAAACCCGTTTTTCTGTTCCATAGCCAGCAGCAGCAGATTTAAAGAAATTTACCAACTTCATTAAGTGAACATCAATTCCAAAAATGGCATCCTTTCCTTCTTCAAAAGGATCGTCAAAAAAATGATAGCGAGTGATCTCTTTTTTATACTCCACGTAAGTAGAAGTTCCATAGCTCATGATCACATCATGGATTCGTTGAAAAGCATTGCGACAAATATTGGGATTCTTTTGAACCATTTCAATGTACTCATCAAAGGTTCCACTCCAGTTAAGATGAGAAAAGTTTTGTGCTGACAGTGAATCTTGCACTAAATTTTTTAAACTATTGACCGACATAACAGAACTCCCTTTGTGTGATCGATTCTGTTCCTATCTTACCCTATTCTGATGAGTGCAACAAATGCTAATCAATTGACTAAAGAACTCCATTGTAAAAAATACATTGGGAAAATTGCGCAGCAGAGATATAATAAAAGAAACGACAATAAAGGAGCTTTATTTTGCCCTTACTATGTGCTGGTTTAACCGATCGCGGGGTAGTGAGAAAAACTAACCAAGATTCAATTTTTCTCAATCCAGAGCACAAGTGCTTTGCGGTGGCCGATGGTATGGGTGGGCACCGAGGTGGTGACATTGCCTCCCAGTTAACAGTGCAGACCTTAACCGAGTGCTTTACTAAGGCTTCAACTGACACCGCTAAAGTGAATTTGATCAGACAGGCCATCCAAAAAGCCAATACGCTTATTTTTGAAAAATCCCAGACAGAGTCCAATCTTTCCGGGATGGGGACCACCGTTGTCTCCCTACTGGTGGATAAGAGTAAGGCCTATATTGCCAATGTAGGAGATTCCCGTTGCTATCTTTTTAACAAAAAAAAGATTTATCAACTCTCAAGAGATCACTCTTTAGTTCAAGAAAAAATGAATTTAGGAATTTATACTCGAGAAGAAGCTTCTAAAGATAAGATGAAAAATATCCTAGTGCGCACCTTGGGATTTGAAGAGGGTGTTAAAATTGATTTTTTTGAGTACACCATCAGTAAAAATGATCTTTTTTTGCTATGCTCTGACGGTCTATACGGCAAGGTCTGCGATGAAGAAATGAATGAAATTATTAACCATCATCTGCCTAAACTAGAAGAAGCGAGTACTGAAGATCTTCAGCAAACGGTGAAAACCTTAATTCGCCGAGCAAATCAGTACGGAGGAAATGACAATATTTCCGTCATTATGGCCTTGGCGCAAAGCAAGGCCGCAGCTCAAGAGACAAACTAGTCAAAATCTTCCATTGACTGCAAGGCCTTAAGTCCCGTGTTATAATAATTAAAGGACATTTAACAGAGAGGTGCCTCTTGA
The DNA here is from genome assembly GCA_007117175.1 of Bacteriovoracales bacterium. Taxonomy (GTDB): domain Bacteria; phylum Bdellovibrionota; class Bacteriovoracia; order Bacteriovoracales; family Bacteriovoracaceae; genus SKGZ01. The sequence continues at coordinate 2,625 of SKGZ01000087.1, forward strand.
AAACAATGATTTGCTTTTTTCTTTTTTTCAGCTTGAGTGTCATCGCTCAGCAAAAAGATACTCATTTTCACATGGCCCAACCAGAATCAGTACAAATTTCAAAAGAGATGATTCAAATTAATGAGCAACGTTTAAGGGAAATTGCATCTGAAAAGGATGAAAGAGAGGAAGAAAAGGCCAAAGGAGAAGTTGATTTTTGGTATTTAAAAAATCAAAAAGAAAACTAGGTGAAAGAAAACTGACTTTTCTTTTTTTCACTCAAGACCTTTAATTGCTGATCTTCTTGCCACAAATTCACTTTATCGTATTCAGATTTCAACTGACCACAAGCTGCTAGGATGTCTTCCCCTTTAGTAGTACGAACGGTGCAAGTAAAACCGCGATCATTGAGCTGATGACAAAACCATGCAATCTTTTCATCACTAGGTCTTTTATAGATGGCCCCGGGGTATTCGTTAAATGGAATAATATTAATTTTTGACTCGCTTCTTTTCAGTAATTTCGCTAAAGCGATAATATCCTCGGGGCGATCATTAAAATCGTCAATTAAGAGGTATTCATAAGTAATACGGCGATGGGCCTTCAAAGGAATGGTTTGAATGGCCTGAAATAATTTCTCTAAATTATAAACTTTATTAATGGGCATCAGTGCTGTGCGAGCATCATTATGAGCAGAGTGCAACGAGATGGCAAAATTGATGGGTGGAAACTCGTGCAATCTTTTGATCTGTGGCACAAGACCTGAAGTGGAAAGAGTGATTCTTCTTTGCCCCAATCCGATGCCTTTTGGCTCTACAAAAATCTCAGTGGCCTTTTTGACATTCTCAAAGTTATGCAATGGCTCTCCCTGCCCCATGTAGACGATATTAGAAAACTTAAGCTCACTGTTGACTTGGGTTTGCAACCAATGGGTCACGGCCACATACTGCCCTACCACTTCTGCTGTACTCAAATGTCTTTTTAATCCTTGCGTTCCTGTATGACAAAATCTGCAACCAACAGCACAGCCAACCTGAGAGGAAAGACAAATGCTAAGACGATTGCGTCCGGGCAAGGCAACTGCTTCTACAGTTTGTCCATCTTGCATCTTTAATAAAAACTTACGAGTGCCATCCTTAGACAGCCCCTGCCATATGACTTGTGGCAGGTGTAGAGAAAAAGATTCAAATAGTAGATCTCGATTGGCCTTGGAAATATTTGTCCATTTTTCAGGATCAATTTGATAGGCCCTATACAACCAATGATAGAGTTGATCGGCTATATAACCAGCAATGCCCTTGCCTTTGATTTGCTCTTTTAACTCCAGATGAGTCAAACTCAATAAATCCAATTTCATAAGCTGAATCTAGCCTGTGAAGCCATGGCCGTCAACAGCTTAGAAAAATCGACTTAAAAACCCTGTTTTTTCTACAGTGTCCACTGGAGGATTGAGCTCTCTGGCCGCTGACTGCAACCTGCTTGGCCATTGCTGCAAATGAGGAGAATGACTTAAGACCTGGTGATATTGAGCTTGATCAATCACAAAAACACGTTGGATTTTGAAAATATTGGCCTGCTGCCAAAGAAATGTTTCCAACTCCTTAAGATCCCAAAATTGAGTTTTTGTGACTGGCACAAGATCATCTGTGACTAAATCCAAAAGGTGGACTCCCTTGGAGTCTAATCGATAAAGTGCGAGCATTTTCTTTTTCATTTTCTCTCTCTTCTCTGGTCTCTGGTCTCTTTTCTGTTCTGGGCCCGTTATTGATGATAGCGCCCAAGGTCTAATGCCAAGGATGCTCCCGGGGCTAAGTCCAGATGAATTCCTCCTCCTACTTGAGATTGCACTTTTGCCTGTGTCTGATCTAAAACCTTAACCAGCGCAAATTGTTTTTGCAATTTAAGACTAGCCTTTAACTGATAGTGAGTTGGATTGTACAAATAAAGTCTCCTCATCTCCATAAAGCTCAGTTCATCCACTGAACTGGCACGAGTTAACCAGAAGAACTCTAATCCTTGCTCTGTTTCAAGTTTAAGTTGATACGTTTCATTATAGTGAAAAATTCTTTGCCAAAACTGTTGCAAATTTTGTTCAGAGATCTTCTCTTTGGCAAGATCTTGAGAGTTAAAAAGAATCACTCTCCCCTCACCCATCTGTAAAATTTCTAAGTCTAAATGATAAGACAACTGAGTGGTTTTTAAATTATTCTCGACTAAAAACCAGTGCCATTTTTTGCTATACCTTTCATCAATCTGAGACCAATCCACAATAATTTTCGCACCATTTAAAAAGGCCTTCATCAGCTTTTGATACATCTTATCGTCAAGCGTTCGTCCCTGACAAAAATAAAGAGGAGCCTGTCCTGTTTGTAATTGATCCCAATCAATGGATTGAGAGCTGCCCCAGCCACCACTTTTTTGATTTTCTAAGAAGGAATAAATGCCAATTTGTTGGGCCCACTGCAATACATGAGGGCAATTTTTTTCAGCAAAGAACTGAATAAGATGCAGAGGAACATAGCTCTTTTCTTGTTTTTCAAAACAAGACTCATCAAAAATCTCTTGCAAATAAGAAATACCAGCTTGCTGCCACATGGCCTTTTGACAGGCATGATTTTGATTTTTTGAATTCAGATTCAGAGGTATAAAAACGCACTGATTTTGAACAGCATAAAAAAGATCATCAAAAATCCGATGCTGGTCTACACTTTGCTTAAATCCTTGGGTGATCACCTGATGAGAATCAATCAGGGGACAAATTCCCTTAAAACTCCCTTTCCAGTCATCTGCCAATAACTCCTTGGCCGTTTGCAGATAAAGCTCTCTGAGCTGCTCTTGCGCCTGATCAGTGGTTAACTGTGGATGCTTCTTAAGTTGTTTTCGATAATGATGCCAAAAACATTCAGAATAATCTTGCAGAGTCGAAACTTCTCTCATTGAGCTATCGCGATAAACTGACTCAAGTCCGTAAAGGTCAACTTTTAAGTCTTGCTGTTGCAAGTGGAGCTTCAGTTCTGATAAGAAACGACAATACTCTTGATAGACCTGCCTATCAAAAAAAGAGTAAAGATGAATCATTTGCCCTTGTTGCTCAAAGCAAACCATTTCAGTGCCTTGTTGATTACAAAGAGGCGTTTTGGCCAAATGAGCAGGCAGCCCTCCTGCCGCCAAAAAGGGCATAGGAGATAAAGGTAAAAAGAAGATCAATTGAATCCCCAGAGAATCAGCTAGTTGGGCTAAATGAGCTAAGTCATTTTCTCTTTGGAAGTAATAACTGGGTAAGTGGGTTTGGGTGCGAGTGGCCAATAATTGATGGGCCGACTGTTCTTGAGCTTGCAATCGACAATGAGCCGCCCAGTGAATAGGAATCAATACAATTGGAGAGCGCAAATCCAGCAATTGCTGTTTCCAAAGATGGGGAGAAGATCGCCAATAAAAAAACCACAATTGCTGTAAACAGCTGGGGCCTAGTCTTTGTGGGGTGGTTAATGTCTGTTCTTCAATGGAACTCAAATGACAACCTCTACCTTAAGGTTCTGCAGGGAGCTGATTTCCCTACCCCTCTATTATGCCAATAAAATTTCATTTCTGACAAGCAGGCTGAAGTATTTGACTAGTGTCTCATTTGGCAAAGGACGAGTTATAAGCTAAAGTATAGCAATTATTTCAATAATTTTAAGAAGTTGAGGTCAACTATGTGGTTTTTTACTGAAGAACAAAGAGCACTGCAGCAGACATGTCGCGAGTTTGCCCAAAAAGAGCTGGCACCAGTGGCAGAACAATTAGACACCCAGGAAAAATTTAATGAAAAGGCCTTTCGCAAAATGGGAGAGTTAGGGCTGTTGGGTGTCACTGCTGATGAAAAATATGGCGGTGCGGCCCTCGGGGCCACTGAAGCCACCATTGTGATGGAGGAGTTTGCCAAGGCCTGTCCGGCCACCACCTTAAGTTACCTGGCCCACAGTATTTTGTGTGTTAATAATATTTCGACTAATGCCTCAGAAGAACAAAAGGCCAAATACCTACCCAAACTCATCAGCGGAGAGCACATCGGCTGTATGGCCATGAGTGAACCTGAATACGGCTCAGATGCTGTGGGCATGCAAACAAAAGCACAAAAAAAAGCAGATCACTATCTGATTAATGGCAATAAAATGTGGATTACCAATGCCCAATACGCCGATGTGATTTACCTTTACACCCGCAGTGGAAGCGATAAAAAAGACCTAACCACCTTTATTGTAGAAAAGGAGACACCAGGCTATAGCGTGTCCAAGGAAATTCATAAAATGGGCATGAGAGCTTCTCCCACGGGTGAACTCAGCTTTGAAAATGTTCAATTACCCATCGAACAAAGAGTGGGAGAAGAAGGAGATTCGGTTTACCATATGATGAAAAACCTTGATCTCGAACGCATCACCATCGCGGGAATTTCACTGGGAGTTGCAGCCGCCTGTTTAGATCAGTGTGTACGCTATGCCAGTGAACGAAAACAATTTGGCAAGGCCATTGGCAATTACCAACTCATTCAAAAAATGATTGCCGAGATGAGCACAGAAACTGAGATGATGCGATCTTTTCTCTACCAAGTTTGCGCCCAGTATGATCGCGGAGAACGAGGACCTGTCAGCGCAGCTCAAGTCAAATTAGCTCTTCCCAAAATGGCCACTAAAATTGCACTGGATGCCATTCAACTGCACGGAGGCTATGGCTACAGTCGAGAGTTCCCGCTCGAAAGACTCATGAGAGATAATAAGCTCATTGAAATTGGCGCAGGAACAAATGAAGTCATGATTATGATCATTGCTAAAAATTTATTAAAAGAAGGTCTCAAGAATGGATAGCCAACAGAGAAAAGAACTGTTAGAGCAAGTGGATCGTTTTTGCCAAAATGAGGTGCTACCTCATATGGAAGAAGACGATGAAAAAGGGTATTTTCGCCCAGAGATTTTTCAAGGCTTTGCCCAATTAGGTCTCACTGGACTCACCACTGAAGAAGCTTATGAGGGAGCAGCTTTAGGCTATCAAGACTTATGTGCTGTTTTAGAAAAAATTGCCCACTACTCTGTTCCCTACGCCATTACTCTCTCAGTTTCCTCTATGGTGCAGGGATTAATCCAACAGTTTGCCAATGAACAACAAAAACAAAAATACCTACCTCCTTTAGCTAGCGGCCAGGCAATAGGCGCTTTTTCCTTATCAGAGTCTCACTCAGGCTCAGATGCGGCCAGCCTTAAAACCACCGCCAAAAAAGTTGAGGGTGGTTATGAACTGAACGGAACAAAAATGTGGGTCACCTCAGGAGGAATAGCTGAAACTTATATTGTGATGGCCAGAACAGGAGAAGCTGGGCCAAAAGGCATTAGCGCTTTTATCGTGGAAAAAGACACTGCTGGCCTTAGTTTTGGCAAGGCCGAAAAGAAGATGGGCTGGACCTTGTCTCCCACCCGAGAACTGATCTTTGAACGCTGCTTTATCCCAGAAGAACAAAGATTAGCTCAAGAAGGAGAAGGCTTTAAGATGGCCATGGCAGCACTGGATCGCGGTCGTATCACCATTGGGGCCATTGGCGTAGGGGTGGCACAAGCAGCATTGGATTATGCGATTGCTTATTCTTTAAGAAGAGAGCAGTTTCAAAAGGCCATTTTTGAATTTCAAGGACTGCAATTTATGATGGCAGATGATGCCACCGAAATTGAGTGCTCGCGACTTTTAGTGCAACGAGCGGCCAAAGACTTTGATGAAAAGCATATCAATCAGAAACTGGCCGCCATGGCCAAAATGAAGGCCACTGACACCGCCATGAATGTCTGTACCAATGCAGTTCAGATTCTAGGAGGGGTTGGTTATACCAAAGAATATCCAGTGGAGCGCTTCATGCGTGATGCCAAGGTGCTGCAAATAGTGGAAGGAACCAATCAAATCCAAAAAGTAATTATTGCCAGAGAACTGCAAAGGCATTATCAATGATTGAACTCACTCTGCCTGCACAATTCACAGCAACCATCAAAGCAGAGGAGAAACAAAGGGCATTCAAACTTTTTTGGCAATGGGCCAAAGATCAAGCAAACTACGGTTTTTATACACTGCCTTCACTGGAAAAAAACATTCAAGAGTGTAAAGTTGCCTTTGAAAAGTTTCGCCATAAAAAAGTCTTTTTGCATGTAGGCTTAGGAGGTAGTCATTTAGGTCCAGAGCTGATTGCACAGGCCCTGGGAGATCGCCCTAGCTATTTCTTATCCAACTTAGATAGTGATGCCATCAGTAAAACACTCGCCTCATTAAGGCCAGCTGATTGTCTGTGTTATATCGTCTCTAAGTCAGGTCATACTCTGGAAACAAAAGCCTTACTCAGCGTTCTGATGCAATGGTTGAGTGAACACGCAATCCCAGAAGAGCAGTTTTCACAATATTTTGTTTTTTGTACTGGTCCCCATCAGAATCCGACACGACAATTGGCCCATCAATTGAACTGCACAATTTTAGATTTACCTTCAGAGCTAGGAGGACGCTATAGTGTTCTCAGCCCAGTAGGAATTTTTCCCGCTCTTTTTCAAGGACTTTCATGTTCTGAAATTCTCAAAGGAGTCAAGGCCCATCAAAGGGATTTTGAACAGGAAAGCTCTTATGTCTACCCACTGTTTGAAACGCTGGCCCACTTTTATCAAAAGGGGGTGGATCAAACAGTACTCATGCCCTATTCCTCTTTAGCCAAAGGACTATCCCTATGGTTTGTACAATTGTTTTCTGAAAGCCTAGGAAAAATAAATCATCAGCAAAAAAACAGTGGATTCACTGCCCTTTATGCCTATGGCAGTTGCGATCAGCACTCCCAATTACAACTTTTTATGGAAGGGCCAATCAATAAATTCATCTTATTACTCAAGTTAAAAAACAATACAAATGAATTAACTATCAATAAATCCTATTTTTCAGACATTCAAAAGCTAAGCTTAACCCAAATACTGAATGCCCAATGCCAGGGGACATTTCAGGCCCTCAGGGAAAAAAATCGTCCCTGCGCCATGTTGGAAATAGAGACACTGGCCCCGGCCCAGCTGAGTTATCTTTTTCACTCTCTACAGTGCTTAACCGTTTTAATGGGAGCATGGCTACAGGTTAATCCCTTTGACCAGCCAGGGGTGGAATTGGCCAAAAAGATGGCATTGAATCTTTTAGACTTTCAACGCTCTTGAATTCCCTCTGATAGACTAATAGAATAAAAAAGAAAGAAAAGGCTAATCATGTCGCAAGATGATAATTCGACGGTACTTATTACCAATATTTATGACGCTCTTAGTGCCAGTGACCAAGAAGCAGCTAAGAATCCTGCCTGTTTTTTGGTGGTAGGTGGTGATCTGAACGGAACATTGATTAATTTGCCTGATGGAGTGACCACCCTTGGACGCCAGGCCACTAATACTATTGTGCTAGAGTTTAATGGAATCTCTAAAAGACATTTTGAAGTCAAAAGCGAAAAAGGACAATGCACTATCCGCGATTTAGGCTCAACCAATGGCACATTTGTCAATGATCAAAAAATTAATGGACCACAAGTTCTTAAAAAAAATGATATTGTCAAAATAGGAACCTTTGCTTTTAAATTTTTGCCAAAGGGTGATCCAGAAAGGCTTACTTATGATAAGCTCAACCATGAAGCCAATACTGATGGTCTTACCCAATGCTTTAATAAAACCTATTTCAATCAACTGCTAGACATTGAAGTCAAAAAAAGCAAGGCCACAGGAAAACCTTTAAGCCTCATTGTCTTTGATCTAGATCATTTTAAAAAATTAAATGATAACTACGGCCACGATGCTGGAGACTATGTTTTAAAAGAGCTGGCAGAAATCACCCGCAATCGAGGCATTAGAGAAGGAGATCTTTTTGCTCGCTATGGGGGAGAAGAGTTTGTCATCTTATTACCCAAGACCAATCTTAAAAATAGTTTTGAACTAGCGGAACGAATTAGAAAGATCATTGCAGAACACCATTTTATTTATGATCAAAAAAGATTACCAGTCACTGCATCACTAGGAGTTGCCGATTTTAGGCCTGGAGTTTTAACAGGAGTTGATCTTTTCAAAAGAGCTGATCACGCCGCCTATCTTTCCAAAGAAAAAGGTCGTAATCAGGTTAATTATTATAAAGTCTAGTCATGGCCATTGAACTTTTAAGCGAACAAGTCATCGACCAAATCAAAGCTGGCGAAGTCGTTGACTCCCCTAGCGGCTTACTCAAAGAATTAATTGAAAACTCACTGGATGCTAAGGCCACTCACCTTTACATTGAGATTGAAAATCTTGGCCTAAAAAAAATAAGCATCACCGATAATGGCCATGGCATGGATGAGCAAGATTTACAAAAGGCCTTTTTACGTCACAGCACTTCTAAAATACAAAATTACCAAGACCTTAACCAATTAAGCTCCTTTGGCTTTCGCGGTGAAGCGCTGGCCAGTATCAGCGCTGTTAGCCGACTTAAGTGCATCAGTAAACAAAAGGATCGAGCGGCACATCTTGTGGAAATACATGGTTCAGAGCTTGTTCATCCTATTACACTCAGCCAGCAATTTCCCTCTGAACATGGCACCACCATGATCATAACTGACTTGTTTTATAAAACTCCAGCTCGCTATGAGTTTCTGCAAAATGATCGCAGTGAACTGAACAATCTCAAAAAAATACTCACCAGTTATTGCTTAATCTATCCTCAACTGCATATTGAAGTTTTGTGGGATAAGGAGAAAAGAGATCTTTTCGGCCCTTGTCAAGACACACAGCAAAGAATTGAAAAACTGACCCAGAAAAAATCATTTATTATGCAAAAGGCAGATTATGAGCAAATGAATGCTTGCTTAATCATTAACCCTCAAGCTCATCAGCAAAAAAAAATTCAGCAAATTATTATAGATCAAAGGCCTATTGATAATAAAAAAATTCATTATTTACTACAACAAGTTTTGGCTCCTCTTTGGCAACAAGGTACTTCTGACTATTGTCTTAAGATTCATATGCCCCCACACCTTTATGATATAAACGTCCACCCCAAAAAAACTGAAATTAAATTTCAAGAAGCAACTCATGTTTATGCTCTCATTAGTGGGCTGGCAAAATTATTATTACAAAATCATTCGGATATCGTTAAATCTCAGCAAAACTTTGCACCAGACTTAAAGGACTCTCCGTCACAGCACCTGCACAGTCTTTCGCTCTACTCCGATAACATTAACCAACATGGGTTATTTGCCAAAAAAGGTAACTTTTTAATCTATACTTATCAAGAAAAGATTTTCTTGCTCAACTTAACAAGATACTTCCAATCACTCTTACAAAAAACTCAAGAGGTTATTCCTCTACTTATTTCTGATCCAATCGAACTTAAAAGTAATTTTGCTAATTATCAAAAAAGACTAATGGAATTTGGCTTTGAAATTGATGCTATCAACGCTCAACATGGTCTGCTTCGATCTATTCCAAAAACGCTTGCTCAGTTTGACTACTTATTGATTTTAAAAGAATTAATCAATAGAGACTGCAAGGTTGAAAAAATTGACTTTAATACTCTCATCGCTAAACTTTCAATTTCAGATTTGATCCATAGCACTGAACTGTCAGATGAATCCATGATCAACCTTAGTATGGAAATCAACATTGATCATTTGCAAAAGTTAGAGCGTGAAAACTAAATTCCCTGCACTCATTCTTTCAGGACCTACCGCCAGTGGAAAAACTAACTTGGCCATCAAACTGGCACAAGAGCTTAATGCTGAAATTATTAATTTTGACTCACTTCTTTTTTATCAAGAATTAGAAATTGGAGTGGCCAAGCCTACTCCATTGCAATTAAGAGCAATCCCACACCATCTGATTTCCACGCACAGTCTAACTCAACCATTAAATGCTGCTGACTTTACTCGGCTAGCACTGCCTATCATGATGGATTTAAAAAAAAGAAAAAAAAATATTTTATTAGTCGGAGGGAGTGGTTTCTATCTAAGAGCACTGACTGATGGGATGTACCCTTCAAAAACGACGAGTGAAGAATTACTAAGAAAGTCAGATCAACTTTATCAGCAGCAAGGTATTGTTCCATTCATCGAACAATTAAAAAAAGTTGATCCTATCAGCCTGAAAAATATTCATAGCAATGATCATTATCGATTGCGAAGGGCCGTTGAATACTATTGGGCCAATCAAAGGCCTTTTTCATATTCAAAATTGAAATTTAAAGAATCTCGATCAGAAAATCCATTTGATTTTTTTCACTGTTATCTTAATATAGCAAAAAAAGAGCATTGGGAAATGATAGAGCAGCGTACACTTCAAATGTTTGAACATGGTCTAGTCAAAGAGGTTCAAGAGCTCTTACAACGTTTTAGCGGCCAAGAAAAGCCCCTGCAATCGATCGGATATAAGCAAGTGCAAGCTTATTTAAAGGGGGAAATCAATGACCTTAAACACTGCCAAGAAAAAGTCATCTTTGCCACCAGGCAACTGGCCAAAGCTCAAAGGACTTGGTTTAATAAAATTTCAAATAAAAAT
>SKGZ01000001.1 GCA_007117175.1 Bacteriovoracales bacterium
CAGGTCCTTCACAGATGAGGCAAACACAGATAAAACGGTATCGTCAGCAAACGAGGTAAGACACACATCTTTCAAATAAAGACGCATGAGATCAACATAGATGAGGTAAATGATGAGTAATTCTAAAAAGAAAAAGAACTACGTTTACAATGGACTTGGTTTTCCTATCCTTTTAAAAGAGGCAGAATTTCGCAAAATTCGTGGAGAATGGCTTTTAAAAGTAGATGTTAAAAAGGTTTCAGATGAAGTAATTAGAGCGTTGCCTACTAAATCTGCAGGATTAACGGGAGCAGAAATTAGATTTATCAGAACTTATTTTGATTTATCAAAGCGAGCATTGGCGTCTGAGCTTAATGTCAGTCATACTGCTGTTAATAAGTGGGAAAGTGCTGAGCAGGATAGAGCTAAAATTGATTCCCATATAGAGATTATGCTACGGGCCTATATTAAAATTAAGCTTCGTGAGGATAAGGATTTTTCTAACTTTTTTAAGGGGTTAATGGATGAGTCTAAGAAATTTGCAGATGAATTAGATAAGGAACCGTTATCCATTGCAATTTAGAAGCATTTTGGGTTTACCTTAGCTTTTCTGTACACTAACTTATTAATAATGAAGGCGCATAAGAGAATGCGCCATTTTATAAATTCAAGATCATTTGATTGAACTGAGTAATAGGTATCACTTCAATTCCATCTGCCAGTTGGCGGTTTTCACTGGTTGGGCCCAGAACAAAGAGTTGATCGAGCCTCAGAACTTGTTTAGCAGTCATCATGGATTTATTGAGCTGAGGTCTGAGATTAAATTTAACTTCAACTCCGTAGCGCTTGCCATTAAATTCAAAAAATAAATCTAATTCTTCTGTTTTAGAGCGCCAGAAATAAAATTGCTCAGCAGTCAATAATGGGTGTCTTTGAGACAGTAATGTTATAATGTTCTCAATCGCAAAGGATTCCCATGAGGCCCCCAGTAACGGGTGCAGTTGAATATCATTAATGCTGAGTAAGGCGTGCATCAGGCCAGTGTCTCTTAGGAATACTTTGGGTCTTTTGACTTGTCGCTTAGATATATTTTCATGCCAAGGTTGCAGCGTTCTGACTACTAGTGCAGACTCAAGAACCTCAAGATACCTCCTTACTGAGACTTCAGAGAGTCCAAAATTTCTTCCTAACTCAGCATAGTTAAGTAATTGTGCATTGGAATTAGCGATTAAAGTCCAAAACCGTCTTAGATTTTTTGCCGGTAAATTAATTCCTAGCTGAGGTATATCTCTTTCCAGAAATGTTTTAATATAGTCGACTCTCCATTGAAGAGAAGCATTCTCGTTAGGGGCTAAAAATGAACGGGGATAAGCTCCTCTTTGCCAAAGTGTTTGCCATTCTTGCTCAATGGCAATTTCACTCCAATCAAATCCTGCAATCTCAATATAGGAAATACGTCCGGCAAGTGACTCAGAACTTTGGTTGACCAGTTCTCGAGAAGCAGATCCCAATAAGAGAAATTTTTGTTCTGGGTGTGAGTCACACCAATAGCGTAAAAATGGGAATAAGTCTGGTTGGCACTGGACTTCATCAATGACAATTAATCCTGTTTTCTGGGCGAGGATGGACTCTGGCTGCTGGAAAGCATTGCAGTGATCTGGGTTTTCTAGATCAAAGTAGTGTTGTGCAGATAACATTTTTGCCAAAGTCGTTTTGCCAATTTGTCTTGGCCCTAACAGAGCAACGATTGGCATATATTGCAGTCGATCTTGAATAAGCTCGAGGTAATTATCCCGTGATTTCATATAGATAGGTTAACTTTGGACAAATCCTAAGTCAAGGTTAGGATTTGTCCTATTTAGTGAATAGTAAGAGTCAGGCCAGTCTCACCCTGCAGGCAGCGATACTTTCCTTTCCATTTGCCGCTAATGGGACTACCAGAGAGTTTTTCAATGCGTTTTAGAGTGAATTCCTCACAGCCAGCAAAGTCGATTTGGCCGGTCAGAGTGTTATTTTGGAGATCAATTTGACCCATCAGCGGCACCATATCATAGCCTTCAGGTCGAGTAATCCAGCTCACCCCCCCTAGACGAATTTCACCTTCTTCTTTTTCATACTTTCCACCCATTAAGAAGCTTCCCTCTTGAGCCTCTGTGTTACTGCTAACAGGGTAGAAATGGAAAATAGCGTTGACTTCGATGGTCTGCGGTGGAGGTGGAGGACTGGGAGGGGCGGAAGTTTCTTGCACCACTTCAGTAACAGGTGTTTTAGTTTGCAGTAAAGATAGAAAAATCATAATGAAGAGTAAATCCATTAAGGAAGTGAGTTGAACGACTGGCTTTTTGATTCTTCTTTGCATAATTTTATGACAGATAAAGTGTTGAGATGATTTTTCGATACTCATTGCTTTCAAAAATTACCCGTTCTATTTTTGCTTGAAAGGTGCTCTCAATCACCATAAATAGAATAGAAAAAAAGATTCCCAAGATTGTGGTATCCATGGCAAGTACAAAGGCGTTGGAGACACTGGCAACATCCACTGCTCCTGAGCCTTGGAACGCAGTTTGCGCAATAGCAAGGATGGTACCTAAGATTCCTAAGAGGGGAAAAACCTGAACCAGTGTGGACATGACACTGGCGTAAGTTTCAATTTTATAGTGTCGATTATAAAATGGTCTCTCGCTAATCTTGCCAGCATTGCGTCCAAATTCAATTTTAAAATTGGGATCAGTGCTAATCTTATTAGTGATATAGTCCAGCGCAGTTTGAATTTTTTCGTGGACATGCTGAGTGGAGTCTTTATCGGGGGCATCGGGAAAACCTTTGAGTAGGTTATCAGAAACATCCAAGAGAACATCTTCATGTCGTTTAATCAGTTTGAAGACTGAAAACACCAGATAAATCTCAATGGCTGCACAAAGATAGATGATTAAAAAGATATTATCCGCGATGAGCGAGAAAAAGCTTTTCACTAAGCTCAAATCCATTTGAAGCTCCCTGTAATTTTTACATTTGCTAGGTATAAATTTACAAGGTTAATTGCGATGAGTCAAAGTCAGCAGTATAAGAGTGGAATGAAATTACTTTTGACATTATGGGCTTGTTTTATTTCCTACTCGGTCATGGCCCAAAGCAGCTCTGGTAGCATGAGTGATATACCTGTAACACAAATTACTAAGAGCAGCACAGTCTTTGACAAGACATTGGATAAGTTTAAGAAAAACTCTTCAGTCAGTTTATTTTCAATTTTCAATGGCCCGGGCGTGACTAATCTTTCATTAAATCAAGTGGATGGAAGAGGTGAGATTGATCCAGATTCTTCTATTAATAATTGGATTCAGGTCAGCTATCGCTATAAGCTAACTGATGATATTAGCTTTGTGATCAACCCGCGCTTTACTTATAATTTTACCACCAATCAGGGAACTCCCAATACAGTACAAGCACTTAACCCCGTTTTTGGTTTTAACGGACTTTGGTATAAAAACGGTAATTTTAAGGTGGCAGGTGTTTTACAGGCAATGCTTCTCAATCTTGAAGACGGAACAAGGGATGAGGGATTAGTATTGAATCCAGGAGCCTGGTTGGATATTACCTACAGAGTCAATAGTGACATTACATTGGGTGGATGGTTTTTGGGTTCATATGATTTTTTTAGAGATAATACCGACAAGCAAAGATTTGGTTCGATCTGGAGTCCACGCATTGACTGGACAATTACAGATCAATTTTTAGTGAGAGCATGGGTGGAGGTTTTTATCGATCACACTCAAAGTAATAGTAACCCATTTGCTTCTAGAAGAGGTGGTCCTGAAAATATCGCAGTAGGATTTGAGTACAATAGCGAGTCAGGCTTTGGAATTTTCCCATATGTACTTACTTATGGTGCAGATAATTATCGTTTAGCTTCAGCCACAATTGGCGCTTGGATTTACGGCTTAGTATTCTAGTGTATAATCCTAGACATGGAGCTTTCATCAACATTAAGGAATTTAGTTTCTCAAAGTGTCGCCTGTTTAGGTGAAAGCATTGCTGATTGCTTTGGTGTAAAACTTTATCAGCAAGTTGAGAGCTTGAGACTGGAGATGAAAGAGGTAAGGGGCGATCAAGGACTGGAACTTGCCCACAAGTTGAATCAAAACTATCAAAAAATGAATCAATTAAGCACAGAGCAATTGCATCAGCTCTCAAAGTCTTATTCTCTGATGTTAGAGCTGATGAATGCTTGTGAATCAGCCTATAGAGCTTATCGCTTAAGGGGATATAAAATTGAACCAGGGCTGATGGTGGAGAGTTTAATCTATGTCTTTACCGGACATCCCACTGAAGCTCGCAGTAAAACATTTTTGATGTTGATGGATCAAGTCACCCGTCTTTTGGAAAAGTCATTAGACAGTGATTTTGAAGAAATACGAATAGAGCTGACCTATTTATTAAAGCTTGCCTTGCAGATTAACTTTGCCAACGATAAAAAACCTAAGGTTAAAGATGAAATCAAGCAAGTCTTTCACACTGTTTTAAAAGACGAGGTTTTAAAGGAGCAAATAGATCAAAAGAAGAAGGGACTTTCTATCTTTTTTAGGACCTGGGTGGGGGGTGATAAGGATGGTCATCCTGGTGTTGATGAGAAAAGTTCTGTTGAGAGCTGGCAATCATCACGCAGTGTTATTCTTAATTATGCTCAACGGTTAATTAAAAATGAGATTAGAGATCAGAGGTTATTAGGTCAAAAAAATTCATACTTAATCAAATTACAGCAAAAAGCCATGGCCCTGAGAGAAGTGAAAGCAGGTGATGGAAAAAGGGTGGAGCAATTTGGCCAATTTTTAGCAGACGCAGATGAAAATTATTACTGGCTGTCCCAGCTCAAAGTACTACTGGAACTCTACCCAGCTCTTTTAATACCTTTAGAGCTGCGTGAAGACAGTGAAGTGATCGCTTGTGCACTCAGTGACAAGAAAACTTACGCCATTGAAAGAATGTTTAAGATGTTAGCGAAAGTTTCAAAAGGATCAAATCCCAAGTCCTATGCGCGAGCGTTAGTGGTCAGTATGTGTCAGCAAGGCAAAGATCTGTTCAACGGCCATCAATTAGTAGCAAAGTATTTAAATGAACTCATTCCAGTCGTGCCTTTGCTAGAGAATGAAAAGGGCTTGAAAAATGCTTTAGAAATTTTAGCTTATGCAGATCAAAAAATTAAAATTTTTAAGATGCATCGAAAAAATTGGCGCAGTCGCTTTGAGGTGATGTTGGGCTACTCTGACTCAAGTAAGGAGAATGGAGTTTTAGTCGGTCGAACGATGGTGGAGAAAGCATTGCATGAAATTTCTGAATATCTTTTGAAGCAAAAGATTACTCCAGTTTTCTTCCATGGCTCAGGAGGCAGTGTGAGTAGGGGAGGCGGGTCCATTCAAGAGCAAATAGCTTGGTGGCCAAAGAGTGCGTTGAATAATTTCAAGGTGACTATTCAAGGAGAATCCATTCAGAGAAACTTTGAACATCGAAGGTTTATTCGCTCACAGTCAGGTAAAATTATTCATGCTTTTAGGAATTCAAAAGAAAAAAGGGTGAGTGATTACTCAGAGTTGCAAAAATTTTTGAAAGAGGTGCAAGATAGCTATCGAAAACTGGTCAATAGCGGGGATTTTCAAAATCTCGTTCAAAAGACAACTCCTTATGATTATCTTAATCTTTTGAAAATTGGTTCTCGCCCAACGAAAAGGGCTAAGACCGGAGCCTTTTCCTTAAGGGCAATTCCTTGGATCTTGTGTTGGACACAAACCAGGCTTTTATTGCCAGTTTGGTGGGGGGTGGGAAGTTCTTGGAGTCATTTGAAATTAGTAGAAAAAAATAAAATTAAAGATTCCTTTCAAAGTTCAGACTTACTGACTTCATATTTAAAGCAATTAGGCTTTACGCTGGCAAAAGTTGAGTTAGGGGTTTGGTTATTTTTATTGGATAAGAGTGACTTAGAAGATGATGAAAAAGAGTTTTGGGCACAAAGACTTGCTAAAGAGCTTGAATCAGTGAAAGATTTTTTTAGCTTTGTCAGTCAAGAGCAAAATTATACATGGTATCGTCCTAGCTTAGGGCAGAGTATTTATTTGCGCTCCAGTATGATTCATCCCTTAAATATTATACAAAAAATTGCCATAGAGAGAAAAGATCATGCACTCTTGCGAGAAACGGTCACTGGAATTGCGTGTGGAATGTTAACAACGGGGTAAAAATGAATAACAAAGTTACCAAGAGAAGATTGAATATTAGAAAAACATGTGTGGCAGACTTTAAGTCAATTAATAGCATACTGACCAGGATTTATCCTGAGACCAAGCCCTATCCACACAATGCATTACTAGCTCAAATTAGTCACTTTCCTGATGGACAATTTGTGGCTGAGTATGACGGAGAAGTGATCGGTTTTTGTATGACTTTTATTGTTTCAGATAAACTTGCCATGAGACCCCACACTTGGGATCAAATCACTGGTCATGGCTTTGCTTCAAGACATGATCCGCTGGGTAATGTTTTATATGGCATGGAAATATGTGTTGATCCGGCCTACCGTGGAAAGAAAATTGGCGAGAGGCTTTATAATGAAAGAAAGAAATTGTGTCAGAAGTATAAATTAAAGGGCATCGTCTTTGGTGCCAGAATCCCTGGTTATAGCCAATACCAGCATCGCTATAAGACACCTCAAGGTTATGTTCGAGCGGTTAAGGCAAAGAAAATTAAGGATCCGACACTCAGCTTTCAGATTCGCAATAACTATACCCCTGTGCAAGTTCTAAAGGATTATCTACCAAGTGATCAAGCTTCATGTGGGTACGCTGTTTTAATGAAATGGGACAACCCGCTTAAAGACAAAATTGGAAAAAAAGATGTTTATTATGGGGAGGACGAAAAGGATAATGTGCGAATTTGCACTATTAACTTTCAGCAGCGTAGGGTGAGATCTTTTGATGAGTTTCGCGATATCGTTTTATATTTTATAGAAGTAGCTGCCGATTATAAATGTGACTTTGTTTTATTTCCCGAATTTGTCACCATGCCCTTATTGGCCATTGATAATGTAAAGATCAATCCAGTTAAAGCGTTAGAAAAATTAGGTGAGTATACTGAGCCTTATATCAAAATGATGGGGGATGCTGCCTTAAAGTATAATATTAATATTATTGCCGGTACCCATATGGTGAAAAGTGAAGACGGGGGAATGAATAATATCTGCCATGTTTTTTTGCGCAATGGGGAAGTTTACCGACAATCAAAAATTCATCCCACCCCCTCTGAGGTGAGTTGGTGGAATGTTAGAGGCGGTGATGAGGTTTCTGTCATTAAAACAGATCGCTGCCCTATTGGAGTCCTCATTTGTTATGATGCGGAATTTCCTGAGCTAGCCCGCTATCTGGTTGATCAGGGAGCTAAAATTATCTTCGTTCCCTTTTCCACTGATACTCGTCAAGGATATTTGCGTGTTCGTTATTGTGCCCAAGCAAGGGCCATTGAAAATCAATGCTATGTGGCCATGTCGGGTAATACCGGAAACTTACCTCGGGTGTATAATATGGATATTAATTATGCTCAAAGCTGCATCTTAACTCCGGCAGATTTTCCTTTCCCACCAGATGGTATTGCAGCTGACACCACTGCCAACTCTGAGATGGTGGCCATTGCCGATTTAAGTGTGACCGACCTGGTTAAAACCAGAAACTCAGGAACGGTCACCAATTTAAAAGATAGACGTCGCGACCTGTATCAAGTGACTTGGCATCACTGATTAGATAGGCCTTTTGAACAATCCTTGGGCTCCTTCATGGCCAGGATTGGTGGTGTATTTTGTGTCAAACAGCAGTCTTATTCCTAATTGTACCCAGTACTCCCGGCGATCTCCGGAGACAAAGATGCCATCGGGTTCTTTTTGAGTTCCGAAGGTTAGATCGTAATTGATATAATCTGATTTAAGCCAGCGAAAACCCCATTGATAAGCAATGCGCGGAGCCTCAGCCTCCATCGGATCTCCTGCATAGGACTCTAGAATTAAGCGGTACTCTCTTTGATAAACACCAATATCTAAGCCGAGTCCCCAATAATTACGAGCTTGACTGACTCCATTATGCCTTGTACTTCTCTCTCCCAAATTGAGGTGAATATTAAGCCAATCATCGTAAAAGCGCCATGTGGCAATCATAATGGCATAAAGGCTAATAGCATCATCATAAAGAGAACCACGTCCCCAGTTCACATTCATTCCCAAGTCCAGCGCAATGCCTGGCAGCCATGAGCCGACCTCAGCCTTAAGAAATAAAAACTTAGGTGAAATAGTGGGGTTGGCAAAGGTTTCGCTACTGGTGCGGCGATCAAAGCCTCCCCCTGAACCTACGATAAACTCGAACCACTCGGTGATAGACATTCCGGCCATGAATTGTAGTGCATAGGTCTGTTCATCGCCCACTAGATTCACTTCTGGCCAAGCTTCAACCTCAATTTGTCCCTTGCTGACAATACGAGCATCATCAGTGACAAAAGGACGGACTGCATAGCTATTGACCGATAACAACAGAAACAACGCAATGATTATTTTTTTCATTATGAGACTCCTACCTAATTAAGGCTGACAAGATGTTTAATTTCAGGAGCATTTTGAAAGCGACAAAGAGTTTCGATACTCCAAGTGACTTCAACTAACCCAATTGAAATGGCAACGCTTTCAGGGGGGACTTTCATATTGCAAAAGCGATTGTAAACACTCTCAACCATACGAGCAATTCTACGTCGACTACGGCGATCTAGATTTTCATCCTCTAGTATCTCCAAGGACTCAAATTCATTTTCAATATTTTTATTGTAAGCGAGAGTTAAATTGCTATAGAAAATAGCAATAGTGAGAGTGACTAAGAATAAAAGAAATTTTTTCATTTTTACCTCCTGCGATCAGCGGAGATAATTATGATCCCCGTCCGATCAATTCATAATTGATTTGGTTAACAAAACTTGTCCGGGATCATCGTCCATTTCTTTTTCCTCCTTTTTTTAAGTGTCTCCTAATTTATGGAATAAAACTCATCCGTCAACCTAAAATCAAGCAATTGAAACTGTTTAAAAAGGTGACACAGGGTCAATTTCTATAGGGCCAGTCTATGGATAAAGTTCTTTATGATAAGACTAAAAGTGATGAAAAAATTAATTTTTCTAATACTGCTAGTTTTGATCAGTTGTGCCGACGAGCAGAAACGTGAGCCCACTGATCGAGTGATGGACGATCGGGATTTAGAAGACTTTGTGGGTGGAGTGAGGCTCTCTGGAGGTGGCTCCACCGTTGCCAGTTCAGCAGGCGGTATTCCTCACTCCTTGGCCCTACTACTGATTAGAAAGAAAACGGGTCTTCACTCCTGTAACGGCTTTATGGTTTCTCCAACAGTTCTAGTGACCAACTCTCACTGCTACTTACCGTCAGAAAGAAGAAAAAGTTGTGATGAAGATATATTGGTGACAGTTTCTACTCTCAGTGGAGAGCAGCAGTCTTTTTGCAAGAGAATTCTCTATCAATCAATCATTAATAATCAATTCACTCGAGCAGATTATATGGTGATGGAGCTAGCCGAGCCTATTGAGATGGATTATCAGCACTACGCACAGGTTTCTCGTCAGGGTATTTCACCAAACTCAATCGTCACTATTCCCTCTATTGAAGTTCTAGGAGCAGGGGAGACCTTTGTCTTGACTCAATTTCGGGAAACTCGCTGCCGTTATGGTTCAGAGCAAAGCACTGCCACATTAGACGGGCCAGTGATAAGGTTAGAGCCATTAGAAGAAGATGAGCAGAGTTGTTATACCCAGAAAGGTTTTTCTGGCTCCCCTGTTTTTAACCAGCAATCTCAGATAGTGGGAATTAGCTTTGCAGGACCGAATAGAGAAAATGGCCATGAGGAAAACTATAGCCTCATTACTAATTTTCGCTGCTTACAAAGTGCTATGAATTATATTACTGTGGATCCTCGCCCTGCCTCTTGTCTCTAACCCTGTAAAAAGTACACAGATTATTGCATTTCACAGCAACATGGTGTTTAACCTGTTTATGAAAAATATTAAATACTTTATTGTCACATCAGTGCTCTTAGCGTTTACCCTTTTCTTTTCAGACTCTCTTTTTGCTCAGGGTTATACCAGCAGTTGGAATACTTGTCATGCCTATACCGATTGCTGGTCACCTTGGGGCTATCAAGGAAGAGTTTCCTGTGTAGTTTACGGTAGTGGGCATAGTCATTACTGGGGCTCTCGCCAATCTATGTGTAGCTGGAGTGTTATTCCTAATCATAGTGTTCGTTGTACTGGTTTTGTCCGTCAGGTGAATCGCTTTGGCCAAGTTTTTTGGCAGTGGGCGCACTTTAATCCCCGTTGTCCCGGTCGCTTTTAAATTTTCTTATTGCTGCTTAGTTCGGATCTGATATTCGGCTTCACTCTTTTTAAGGCTACCGCCTCTTGGGATAAAAGTGTTGGTACTCTCGGGATCTGTGAATATGGCATGATTTGACTTTAAACAATCAATAGGCTCACGATCGCACTCCTGTGGATTGCAAAGAGCTTGACGGGCAAACTTTATCGCATTTTCACCCTCTCCCTTTTGACAAACGACATAGCGAAGACAGGAAGACACTCTCTTATTTGATTGATTGTCGCAGGCTAAACTTTTATTCATGGAAATAATCCGTTTTGGTAATCCATCATGCCATGTTGGATTTTTGCAATCTCTATAATCAGAGTGCATCACATTCATAAAATCATCCTCTTGCTTTTCTTCTGGAACTTCTTCTCTTTCAACTGGTTCATCTGATGGTGAAGGTCGTAATTCTTCAGGGTTGAGGCCAGAACCTGGAATGTCATCGTAGAGTTTTGCTCTTAGATCTTTGATTGCCTCAATGGCGGCTGCATCATCGGGATTATTCTGGTCAAATTCTTCCAGTAGCATGTCAAGAAAATCTCTAGCTGCATTTCGTCTTATTGGTGGGCCATAGAAGGGGTTTCTATCAGCTGGTTCAGATTCTTTGACTTCTTGAATCGCCTCTGTTAATGATTCAATGACTTTGCTTTTTTCATCTTCTCCCTGCCTAATTCGCTGTGCTTTGTCTTGAACTTTTTCTTCTACATTAGGTTCCTGACCGAGTGTGATAGGATGAGGTCCTACTGTGATTGTTTGGGGGCATCTGGGTCTAGTGGAAGAGTTCTGATGTTCGTATTTGGGGAGGCACTTTCAGTGTTAGTTGGCGAACTAACTTCAATATACTCAGGCTCATTATTAATAGAATAGGCACTAGCAAAGGCTAACAAAAATAAGAAAATTAAAGTGAATTTCATCTGGCACTCCTTAACTGTCATTAAAATTCTACCGTAAGTTAATAATTATTTAAAACATTGTAAAAAAGTGCTCGGTGTTGTGGTTATTAGGTGGAAGAGATAACTTAGATGACAAGAGGAGTGACCATGAAATTATTACTAAGCATATTTTTATTTTTGAACAGTCTAATGAGTCAAGGAGCACTGATAGATGCCATTACCATTCAAGGAATGAAAAAAAAGAATGGGTATCAAGATTCAAAATTCCAGGAAATAGAAGACTCATTTGGGCAAGTTTATCTAATGCCCAAGAGGAGCCTACCAAAAGACTCCAGTGTTTTTACCGTTGAGCTAAGGACAAAGGAGTACAAGGAAGTTAGAAGCTACTGTCTTAAGTCGGTGGGTAAAGCACATCAAAAAAAATGTCTTCCTAAGCTCTAAGTCTAATGTAATCAGCCGATAAGAACGTATACATACTCCATTAAGGAATGACCTTTTTATCGGGGGGATCTATTTGAAAATCTTAAACCTGCTTCTTTTATTATTTCTATTAATAGGCAATGTTGGTGTCTATGCAGACTCAATTCCTACTCCTCAATTAGTTCCAAATTGTTCCCATCAACTTGCCAGCAATCCCTACATACATAAGAAAACTTTAACTAACGGGCAACCGTTTAAAATTATGAATTATAATATAGAAAATCTAGATACCAATAAAGACCCTCAAAAAATTAACGCTGTTTTTAAGAAAATTAGAGAGGAAAAAGCTGAAATTGTCGTTTTGCAAGAAGTGATTGATGTAAATTTATTTCGTAAATTAGTGAATGATAAGCTGAATGATCGTTACTTGATTTTTATGGGGCAAAATGATGGCATTCATAAGAATGCGGTACTAATAAGAAAGGATTTAAATTATGATGTTGAACATTATTCTCATCGAAATATACCGACGGATAGGAGAGATAATGGAGAACTCTTTTATCGTGACGTGCCAGTTGTTGTATTAAAAGATAAAACAAGTGGAGAGAGCGTTATGGCCATTGCCACTGTTCACTTGAAGGCAGGGGTAGATGATTTTTCTATCGAACATAGATTGATAGAATTAAAAACGTTGGGGAAAATAAGTGATTATTATGTAAAAAAGAAAAAAGTAAAAAACTTCATAGTTGCAGGAGATTTTAATAAGGATTTGTTAAGATTTAACTATGACGAATTTTTATCAAGTAGAAAATTCAGAGAAGTTTTATCTGGGGCGCCTAGAAACAGGAGGGCGACCCATGTCTTTTATAGGCAGGGGGATGGGACTCCTGTTTTTAGACAAATTGATGCAATTTTTTATACAGGCGGTTTGCGGTTGAAATTTTCAAGAGCAGATCATGGAGGAAGACCATTTGGTAGGAATAAGAGTAGAGAAGAGAGAATTAATCGCGAGTCAGATCATATCCCGATTATAGCTAAATTTATATTGAATAATAATCATCAATGAAATTGTCACATTGTTGATCAATTAGTTCTGCTTTTTCAGGGAATTCTTTTTTAAGTTTTTTTCTTGTTATTAAAGGTCCATCCCATGACTTTAAGTTGGCTCCTTGTCGAATCAATTTTTCTCGAAAGCTTAAGTAGCGACGAAGAGCTTTGTCCTTGTGACTTAATTGAGAATAAGTGTGGATAGATTTAATTTTAATCAAAATAAAGATGAGTAAAAACAAGGAAGCAAATATTTTTAAGAAAGTGGTGAGTGACATTTCATCAATATTTTCTAA
>SKGZ01000051.1 GCA_007117175.1 Bacteriovoracales bacterium
AAATTAAAAAAGTCGCTAATTACAAGTTTAAATAAATTAAGTCACTCAATTCAGTCATTGAAGGGGACCAGTTTACAAACCATGTTTGGCCAAGATTTTTTTAGACTTTTTGCGAGTGTTATCACTTTTCTTAGTGGACCAGAGAACTTCTCGGGCCTTAGCCGCTTGTGTCTCATAATCAACAATTTTTTTGGGATAGTCTTTTCCGTAGCGAAAATCATAAAAAGCTTCTTCCATGGCAGTTATTTTCCATGGTTCATGGATGAGATGCAGGGGAAGCTTGGCAAGTTCAGGCAACCATTGCTTAATAAACTCCCCATCTTTATCTTGTTCTAGTGATTGTTTGATAGGATTATAGATGCGAATGGTATGAATGCCTGTTGTTGCCGCTTGCATCTGGAACTGCGGAAAATGTATACCGGGTTCGTAGTCTAGAAACATTCGAGCTAAATGACGAGCACCCTCTTGCCAAGGCTGCCAAAGGGTATGAGTAAGAAAAGAAACAACCATCGCTCGCATACGAAAATTAAGGTAGCCTGTTTCGCTCACACATCGCATGCAAGCGTCTACTAGGGGATATCCCGTTTGGCCGCTTTTCCACGCTTTTAAGTACTTTTTATTAACTTTTTGTCTGATCTGAAAAAAAGCCGGATTTTGATCTCGATTTTCTAGAGAAGTTTCGGTTTCAAATTTTTGAATAAAATGGGCCTGCCATTTGAGCCTAGTAAGAAACTGCCTTCGAGCAACACGGTGAGCAGAGGTTTGGGTTTGCTTTTCAAAGGTTTGATAAACCATGCGCATGGAAATGTTACCCCAGGCAATATAAGGCGATAATCGGCTACAATTGGCCCGACTTAATTGAGCTTTAGAGATGGATGATAGGTAGTGGTGAATTCCTCGCCGAGTAAAGTCGTTGAGCCTCTCGAGTGCCATTCTCTCTCCACCCTTTTGTCGATGAGGATGATCCGGAGTAAGAGATTGAATGATTTTCCTGCCGTTATCAATGGGTAGGTGGTAGAGAGATTCAATCTCAGAGATATTGGCTTGACAGGTGGGAGACTTAATATGCTTAATCCACTGCTTATCCCAAACTAAAGGATTTCGCTGGCCACCTCTTTGGATAGGGTGTTGCTTATACTCCTGCCAATGAATTCTATGTCGCTGGCAAAAGCTCTTAACCATTTTGTCTCTGTTAAAGGTTAGTTTTGTCCCTATTTCCTCGTGGGAGAATAGGTGAGTAATATGATAGCGATCTCTAAGCATTTCAAAAATTTCCACAACCTCACCGTAGGCCCAATGAATCTTAACGTGATACGCCTTGAGTTGTTGTTCAAGATCTTCAAGTGACTGTCGGATAAA
This sequence comes from Bacteriovoracales bacterium, assembly GCA_007117175.1. Taxonomy (GTDB): domain Bacteria; phylum Bdellovibrionota; class Bacteriovoracia; order Bacteriovoracales; family Bacteriovoracaceae; genus SKGZ01. The sequence continues at coordinate 1,360 of SKGZ01000051.1, forward strand.
AGTCCAATGCCTGATATCAAAGTCATAGTGGTGAGAGACAGAGGGCTCAAAGCAATACAATATGATGACTGGCTTATCTAATTGTTGCGCCATGAAAAGGGGAAGGTGATCATTGAGGCGAAGATCTCGCTTTAGCCACACAATAGATATCTCTCTTCTAGAATTTGCGCTCATTTAATAATACCAGCGTTTTAGGTAGTTACTATGGGGATCATACATTTGCATTTGTTTATCAAGATTAAAATATCTTTTCCCGCGAGGATCAACGCCTACTCCGGCTAAATACATCCAATTACCCCAGTTGGAAAAAACATCGTAATCAACTAAATATCTTTCAAATAAATCTGCCCCCGAGCGCCAGTCTAAGGAAAGATCATTCATCCAATAACTGGCAAACCATTGGCGAGTGCGATTAGTCATATAGCCAGTATTTTCCAATTCATTGAGACAGGCAAAAATGACATCACTCTTAGCGATTTTTTTTATGTCTTCAAGGGAGTATTTTGGAAATGGTGTAAAGTCTAACGGGCCTTTAAGTCCGTTGAGTGAAAAATACTGTCGGCCCCATTTTTGATAGTGCCAAAAGAAAAACTCTCGCCATAAGAGCTCAAACTTTATCCAATAAGTTGATTTATTTTTAGTAACATCTCTTTCATAGTCTGAAACACGATTCCAAAGCTCGCGAACGTCGACGGCACCGATGGATAATAGGGTGGAGAAATCAGTGCGATTCTCTTTTCCCATCAAGCTGTTTCTGGTTTCAAAATATAAAGAAGGAGAGGAGGATCTAAAGTAAGAGTCCAGCTGCTCTTTAATAACTCCCTTCTCTAACGTGATAACATCGCTAAAATAATCGGGAAGATGAGTCTCCGCTTGCTTTCTAAACGCCGTAAAGTTCTCATTGACTTTAAAAGGGAGACTTTTGAATAAACGATTTTGCGCAAGCCACTGAGAATTCTTGAAGCGCAGCAGCTCCCTATGGGCCAAAGGACCAGCATAGTATTGAAAATCGCTAGTTGACGGGTCAATAAGATCAAAGGAATCGAAACCAATATGACTTTTGATCCATTCACGCTGAAAGGGATTAAAGCTTTTGAGATGAACTGCCAGCTTGCGACAAGAGGCTTTTTTTCTCCAATCTAAGGCGAAAATAAAATTAGATTCAACTAAGCAAATTTCCATAACTTAAGATACCATTATTTGCTTAGAGCTAATATTAGAGAAACTAAACGAATGTTATACATTGATCTCTCAATACTTCAGAATTGAGTTTAACCAGGAGAAAATAATGAATCTTAGAAAATATCGATCAGCTTAGGCCAAGTATTCTCGCTCGATCAGATGAACCCCCACGCTGTTTCCAGCGGAGGATTTTGAATCCGCTGCTTTTACCAATTGGTCAACCATTGACCAACTTCTCTAATTTCAACACCGTTAGAATAGGTTTTCTCTTTTTTTATTTTTTGCACAAGTTGAATCGTTTGAGCTGATTTAAAGAATTTTGAAAACTGTCCAAAGTTTTTACTTGGCTCAGCATCACTTTTTTTCACTTCAATTAGTATATACCTTGTATTTTTACACTCTATTAAAAAATCAATTTCTTTCCCCTCTTTTACGGCAAGGTAATATAGGTTCCAGTCTTGACCTAGACAGTCTTGTCGAAAATGAATTTCTTTTAACAGCGATGCTGCTACGAGGTTTTCTAGTCGAGCTCCTTCATTATTAGTTCGTGCAATATCATAAAAATAGTACTTAGGTTTTTTTAAAACTGAGCGGGCAATATTTTTTGAATAAGGAGTAATTTTAAATATGACATACATATTCTCTAGGAGCTCAAGCCATTTTTTTATAGTTTTATCGCTGACTTGCAAGTCTCTAGCTAAGGAGCTGTAAGATATAGGAGATCCAACTCTATCGCGCAAGAGGTCGATAAGAAGTTCAATTTGTTTAATGTTAGAAACGGCCTCAAGGTCAATTAAGTCCTGCCTTAAAATAATATCTAAATGTGTTTTTTTCCAAAGATTATAAAACTCTTGAGTGCCTTCAAGGTAAGGTTCAGGAAAGCCGCTAAAATTAAGAAGTTTGTCCACCACTTCCTGAGGTTTTTGATTTTTATCTAGCGAGACAATCTCCCTGACATCTAGGGGGTGGATTCTGTAATGAAAATATCGTCCAGCAAGGGAGTCTCCAACCTTTTTATATGAGTCAATTCTTGCGCTTCCAGTAACGACCATTG
>SKGZ01000255.1 GCA_007117175.1 Bacteriovoracales bacterium
GGGCCGATGAAGCTTACTATATCCTCGGTTTCAATGAAAAAGAACAAGGTAGAGAGAAATCAGCTCTTTCTTATTTCCAAAAAGCAGAGACTAAAGCTAAGCCTAATTCAGAGTCACAAATTAGAATCCATAATGCTCTTGCAGAGCTTTATTACAATAAAAGGGATTATAAAAGAGCAATTTACTATTACGAAAAAAACCTAAAAATGATTAAAGATAAATGGTGGACAAAAGACGCCTATAACCTTTCTTGGTCTTATTATCGAATTAAAAACTATGAGAAGGCAATTCGGTTAATGAAGAGGGTGAATGAGCTAAGTCAAAAACCACAGTATGTAGATATGAGTCATCTCGGAAAGCAAGATATTGGCTTATTTTATGCTGAGTCTGGTAAGGTTCGGGAGGGTCTTCGATATTTTAAATCCCAGGGAAGAGATTTTACGCTCGAGTTATTAGCACTTGGTGCTTTACTGGCCGATCAGGGTAAATATCCACAGGCGCTGAATGCCTATAATCAAGCTTTGCAATATGAGAAGGATCCACAGAACTTAGTTAAGCTCCATCTTGCTCGAATTGATCTCTATGATCGTTATGACAAATTTAACTTGCATCTTAAAGACAGCCAAAAGCTAACAACCCCTGAATTGCGATCTGCAATGACTGCGGATCAAAGACAAATGTATCTTTTTCAAGTGAATAAGCAGGTAGGAAAACTGCAAAAGAGACTTACAGAAAAAGGTTATAAGGACACGCAGAATCTACGGGAATATTATGCAGGAATGACTAATGACTTTCTTAATATTGCTATTTTAATCGATCCAAGCAAGTCAGTAGAGTATTATTTTTATCAAGCAGAGACAAGCTTTCAGGCGCGCCAGTATGAATTAGCAACTCAACAGTATGTTAAGTCTTATGATCTAGCTGATCAGGAAAATAATCAAAAGATACGCAAGCTTTCAGCTGAGGGAATCCTCGCTGCATTAGGGCAAAGTCCAAAGGCATTCCCTACACAAGATAAATATTTAGTGGATGGTTACACCCGTTATCTTAAAGTTGATTCAACATCGAAACAAGCTCTTGAAGTTTATAAAAGACTTTATAAGTATCACTTAGAGAAAGAGAATACAGCAGGTATGGAGGCGACCCTCAATGGTTTTGTGGTCGCTTTTCCCCAAAATCAAACTGAACAAGGTCAAATGTTAAGTTCCCTAGTCCAGCTATACTCAAAAGCAGGTAAAGATGAAAGATTGCTTAATCTTTTCAAAGGAATACGTTCAGGACAGTATAATTTATCAGAAAAGACAAAGAAAGATCTCAACGCAATCTATCAGAAGTTTGAAATTGAAAATATTGAAAACTTACTCAAGGCAGGAAAAATAGACCAAGCAAGAGAGGGCTATCTTGTCATTTGGAATGATCAGTCCAATGATGAAATCACTAGGGCTAATGCAGCTTATAATCTGATGGTGATTAGTTATAAAGAATATCAGACAAAAGAGACCTACGACTGGGGTTTAAAGGCCGTGCAGCTTATGGATGGCAAGGAGCTTCGTCAATTAAGAGATTCATTTCAGGGGATTTCACGTTTTCTATTTGAAAGAATGCAGTTTAGTGCATCTGCAGATCTAGCTCATAGAGTTTTTGCCAAGGGTTGTCAGTTGGGCGGGCTCGTGAGTGATAATTTATATAGAAATGCCTCTACTGGGTATCGTGCTGCTAATAATACTGATCGTTTAAAAAATTTGTACGATTTATCACATCGTTGTAAAATCAGTCTAAGTGTTAAGAATGAAGCATTGATAAACCTGTTGTACTCTTATCGTGATGAAAAAAGGTATAGAGACCTTAGTGAATTATTAGAGCTAGTCAAAGATAATAGGCAAATAGCCTCGGAACTTATATTACACGCCTCATATTTATCCCAATACTATGAAGAGAGTGCCAGGGTGAGTGAGCAAAAAAAATGGTCAAGCTATGCCATAGCTACTTATGAACAATTTGAGAAAAATAAGGCCAAAGGTAGTGAGCTAACTACAGCAGCACTTGATGCCCTTGCGATTCTCAAGTCAGAGCAAATTCAAAAAATTTATGCTCAATATCAAAAAATGCAATTAAAATTTCCAGAAAATGTTTTCAATTCAACTTTAGAGAGAAAAATTAACTGGTTAGATCGAATACAGAATGAAGCAATTCAATTAAAAGATCTTGGTTCAGGTCAAGGAATTTTGCTTTCTTTTCAATACTTAGTGACAGCATATTCTGATCTTGTCTGGGAGTTAAAAACATTTACTCCCCCAGGAAAATCAGAAGATTATGTAAAGAGTTTTAAAGCATCAATGCAGCAAATTATTTTACCTTTACAGCAAAAAATAGGCGAATTTGAAAGTCAAGGTCAAGATATTATTAATCGCAATAAAATAATGGCAACCCATGATCCTGAACTTACGCCAATTACAGGCAATCACTTCCATGAATTTCATTTGCTACAGTCCCATAGAAGTGGAGGGTTTTAAGATGAAATTATTAGTTTTTGTCGGTTTATTGATGATGGCTTCATGTGCAAGTTCCCCTCGTCAAAAAGACACTTCGGTACTGCCAGAGGTTAAGTATCAAGCCAAATCAGATTACTTTGCATCTAAGGCTGATTTTGCTATTGGCAGAGAAACGCTAGAGTTAGATTTATCTGTAAATGTTGGATCCGATCAGCTGGCCCTCATCATTAAGCAGTGTCACTCGGGAGATTTTGCCAAAGCCTATGACCTGAGTGGTGAGCTCTATCCGCAGTATAAGAATCACCCTGGTTATTGGAATGCTGTCGGGGTCTGTTTCTGGCAGAAAGGTGAAGTCTTCAGGGCAAAGCAATTTTTTAGCATAGCTCTGGAGAAACAGCATCGTTACTTTCCTGCTCTGAATAATTTGGCCATTATCTCTGTCAATGATAAAGATTGGGATCAGGCAAGAGCGCTGCTTGAGGAGGCACATAAAATAGAGCAACGCTCTCAAGTGGTTAACTATAACTTAGGTAGACTTTATTTGGCATTTGGGCACTACTCAAATGCTTTAACACATCTTAACTTATTACGTGATTCTGACTTTAAAAAATCAAAAGCAAATCTGTATATGGGAATAGCTCAGATGGGAGTTAAGCGATATCAGCAAGCACTAGAATTAATCAAACCTTTCTACTTGTCTGATAAGAAAAAAGATTATCTGAAGGTTTACTATGCATTGACGCTTTTAGAGACGGATCAAAAAAGTGAAGCGAGAAAGGTTATTTCTGACCTGCAAATTGATAGAAGAAATTCATTGTTTTCATATTACCAAAGATTAAAGAGAGGTTTAGATGAGTAGGTTGTTAATGATTTGTATGCTGATAATGTTCAGTAGTCATCTTTATTCACAGAAACCTAAAAAGAATGTCCAATATAAATATAAAAAATTTGAGCGTTTCGATTTTGAGGCAATGAGAGTTGATAGTGGCGGGGCTACCCCGGGAGATCTGTCGATTAATCCAAGATTTAATGTAGAGTTTAGAAATAAATTACCCCATAAGCCCAATTTTAATTCAGAGCTTATGGATAGTGTGGAGTGGTTACAATGATTTCAAGTGATAGGACTAAAACTGGGACAAGATTACAATTAACATCAAGTGATGCTAAGACAAAGATTTGGTCGAAGCCTCTACGTCAAGGGAGGTATCTTATTGGAAGTAGCGAAGCATGTGATGTCTTTATCATGGACTCTAGTATTGCACCAATCCATTGCGTTATCGAAATTTTTCACGGTGAGGTTGTGCTCTATAATCTTGACCTTAAGATAGGATCTAAAGTTAATAATGAAAAAATTATTACCAAGCAGTTAAGGCTCAATGATGTTATTAGTCTTGGGAATGTAAACCTCGTCTTAGACTATTGGAAGGACCGTGATGATAGTCCAGTCTTACCTCCAGATGCTCCAATGTCTAGCACTAAGGAGTTTACTGGCCATATTAGAAATCAACCATTTGAGAAAATAGAAAGTAGTGATGAACCAAGAATTATTTATCCATTCAATGTTAATTATAACTTTGATACCAGTGAGTATATTTTCGAAGAGACAGAAAAATTGTATCCTGTTTTTCGCTATGGCAAAATTAAGACTTCTGTAGAAGTTATTATTATCTTTAAAAATAGAATTTTATCAGTCGATTATATTACAACACAAAATGGAACTTACAAGCTTGCAGGTGTTGGTAAAAATAAAGATCAAATTGAGTTTGCTTATCTTCCCAAAAGTGACAATGTAGAGTTCTTAGAAGTTAAAAATAATGAATATTTTATTCATAATCTTTATGACTTTAATGTTAAGGTCTTCTCTAAGGATCAAGAAAAAAATAAAGCCAAACTCATCAATCTGTTGGATGGTGAAATAGTTAATTTTACTAAAGGTGATCTTTCTATTGTAATTAGAAATGTGGAGTCACCTCCCCAAGTGTTAATTCCACCTGTTCTTCCAAGAGATAAAAGTGTTCTATGGCTAGCTTTTATGGCCTTTTTATTTGTTTCAATTCCCATGTATTTTTTATCGAAGCGTGAAATCGATCAAGATGAGTTAAGTAAATTGAAGGCGCCAGAAAGAGTGGCGACTATTCTTTACAATAGACCGAAAATGAAGGAGCCAGTCAAGCCATCTAAGCCTAAACCTAAACCTGAGCAAAAGCCACCACAGCCTAAAGTAGAAAAAGTTCAGGAGAAAAAAGAAGCACCTAAGAAAATAGCAGATCAAACAGTTAAAAAGCGACCTCCTGAAAAAACTCCTCAAAAGGGCTCTCCGCCAAAGGCACAGCAGACAAAGGCAGCTGCACCTTCCCAGCAAAAAACAGCGGCTCAGTCAAAAACTAATAGACCATCGGCAACACCATCAAAGTCTAAGTCAAGGCCTTCGGCAACTGCTTCCCCGACTCCAACTAGTAAGGGAACAGTTGATGTCTATAAGTCTAACCAGTTTGCATCTTCAGTTAGTTCTCTTGTGGCAAGAGGAGGACAGGTTCAATCGGCGCAAACTAAAAGTGTGAGTGGTGGAACACCAGGTGCAAGCGCGGCTTCTCCTGGAGTTGCAGGCAGTGCTGGTGTGAAAAGTGCAACAGTTTCTGATCGAATAGGCGACCGGACTGGGGCGTTACAAGGAGCCCAAGATTTTTCCAGTGGTGCCAAAGGACTTGTCACAGGAAAAGGTTTTCATACTGCCGGTATCCCATCAGAGACAGTCATTCTAGGATCAATGGACCCAGATCTTATTCGTAAGATACTAAGAGATCACCTCCCTCAATTTAGATTTTGTTATCAAAAAGAGCTTGACCGTAGTGGCCAGAATTTTTCTGGTGCACTCAGAGTTGTCTTCACCATAGGTGCTTCAGGTAATGTGACTAATGCTGGAGTTGATGGTGCCTCTACTCTTCCTGCGCCAGTTCGTGGTTGTGTCATCAATGTGTTAAGAGGGATCCAATTTCCCAGACCTGCAGGCGGTGGTGTGGTAGAAGTAAAACAACCAATTAATTTTTATCCTAAACAATAAGTGACCTTTGCTCATGAATTGCCATTGAAAGTACAATTGGCTTTTCTTTTTGTTGAGCTAGGAAACTTTTCTTGTCTTTCCATGGTCCATCATTGAGTTCAATTAATGATCGAGCCACTGCTCCTGCAGTGTAGCTACCAGGGCCTGTTAGGATGAAAACATCTGGGGCAAATTCTCTATAGCATTTTTGTATGGCCAGACTAAAATAATAAGTGCTAATCACTTGGTTAAAGGTTGTATAGTGATAGAATTCTTCAATCGTAGTTGAATGTGGTGACCAGATTTTTCCTCGACCATCAATTAAGGGAATTTGAGGTGCTTTAAAGACTTGGCAAGAGATTATTTCTTGTGCTTTATGAGCAGCATCTTGTAATAATGGTGTGTGAAAGGCTGAGTTTCCTGGCAAAATTTGTGGGTAGATATCTCTAGCAGGTAGCTTCTTCATTAAAATATTAAGTGATTCTTTTTTTCCTGCTAAAATATAGAACCCTCCATAATCAATAGATAGAAATATTTTACTATCATCAATTTTTTCATTTACAAGTTGTTTGATTTCATAATCAACAATCCAATCTTGATTAGTAATAGGATAGATCAGTTGGCCACCGATGGGATTATTGGTTATTGAGGCCATCGTCTCAATGAACTCAAAGGCATGTTGATCTTCTAGGGCCCCCGCTGCATGGCAGGCTAAGTACCACCCCATGGAATTTCCTGTAATGGCAACTATTTCATAATTTTCTTGGTTGATATTGAGATAATCGAGGTAACTGCAGCAGTGAATGAGTGCAGCAGAATTTGGTCCGTGATAGTGTATATTCCTTTGAAAGACATTCGCTCCATCTAACTCTGTTATGGTAGGATTATTATTTTGAACTTTATATTGATCATAATCATTGAGAAAGGGATGATCTTTATAATGGGATTGAATCACCCCTAGCTCTGATTTATTATAGCTTCCTCTACCTGGAAAGATTACGACTGCTCTTTTTTTTCTGCTCACGGTGATATTCTCTCTATAATTTCATCAGTCGAAACTAACAATTTTTTGGCGCTTGGCCCTAAACTGATAAATGAGTCAGCACTGCAAAGAGTTGTGACTGTTGATTGTGGGCAAGCTGATGCTATAACCCGATAGAGCTCATCGGCGAGTGCTGCCTTTTCACGACATTCATCCACGATTAGAATTTTTTTATACTTCTGTGCAATTTCAACTAGTTTTTCTTGTTGGTAGCAATTAAGCCAGCGTAAATCAATGACATCGATCTTAATGCCTCTTTCATTTAATTTTTCTTGAGCTTGTCGACTTAAGTAAAGGCCATTGCCATAAGTGATAATGAGTTGGTCACTGGCCTTAGAGTGACTATAAACCTTTATTTGACCTAGCTGAATTTCTTCTTGATTATACTCAAACAACCATTTCTCATCTTTTTCATCAAGTAAGTCTTTTTTATGATAAAGAGCAATTGGTTCTATGAAAAAGCAAATCCTTCCTTGTTTGGCTTGTTCCACACAGGTTTTTAACATGGCGCTGGCATCCTTGGCATTGGAAGGACAGGCAATAATGACAGCTGGTATATCCCTAAAGACACTTAAGGTATTGTCGTTGTGAAAATGCCCCCCCAGACCTTCTTGGTAGGCTAGCCCAGGTATCCGTATCACAATTCCATTTTGAAATTGCCCCTGCGAAAAAAAGCTAAGAGTACTTGCTTCACCTCTAATTTGATCTTGAGCATTATGATAATAAGCGAGAAATTGAATTTCACAAATTGGTAAAAAACCATTGAGACTCATTCCTATCCCCGTACCTAAAATTGTGGTCTCATCTAAGGGAGCATTCATCACTCTGGCAGGTCCGAATTTTTTAAAAAGACCACTAGTAATATTATAGACTCCACCTTTTTTTCCAATATCTAGGCCAATCAGACAGGCTTGTGGATTTTTTCCTAATATCTCATGTAGCGACTGATTAAGTGATTGGGCCAAAGTGTATTGTTCTCGAGGATTAGGGTGTTGGTAATTATTTAAATTGTGTTTAACTAAGTTGACAGCGGGCTTTTTAAAATTTGGAATAAGGCTTGCCATAATTTCATTTCTACTTTGCAACTTGGGCTGTTTGATCGCCTTTTCATAAATTGATAAAATTTGCTGATCAATTCTATCTAAAATAGAGACTAGCTCTTGCTTGGTCACTGCTTTGGAATTGATGAGCCATTGAGATAACTGAATGATGGGGTCTTTTGCAAGGTCATTGAGGATATCACTTTTTTTTCGATAGAGATCTTCTCGATCATTACCAGCATGTCCATACAGGCGTACCATCTTAAGGTGGAGGAAAACAGGCCTCTTGTTTTTTCTGCTAAAATGATAGGCATTCACAATGCATTGATAAGCAAGATTAAGGTCTGTAAAGTCTACGTAAAAATATTTGATATGAGGATCTTTTCCTCGCATCTGCTCATTAATCCATCCCTGAGTTGTTTTTTGACTGATTCCTATTTCATTGTCTTCACAAACAAACACTATTGGGGTTGGTACCTTATTATAGCTAAGCCAGTGAGCACAGTTAATTGCGGTCAGGGCAGTGGCATGATTGAGTGTAGCATCCCCGAAATGGCAAGTGACAACACTGTCATAGGGAAGGTAACTTACCAATTTTAGATCTTTGCTTCTTGGTATAGAAAGAGCACTGCCGACAGCCTTTGGAAGATGAGATGCAATTGTTGATGTTTGCGGAGGCATAAAAAGCTTAGCATTGCCTAAGACTTTGTGCCGTCCACCGGAGATTTGATCAGACTTAGAGACAACAAAAGAATGAATAAGATCAAAGAGCGGATTGCATTCATGAACTTTCAATGCTCTCTGTAGGTAAAAACTAGCATCTCGATAATGGGCATAACATAAATCATTGTATCGACTAGCCTTACCGACTAGGCTCATCATCTCATGGCCTGCTGATGAGATAGTGTAAAATGTTTGATCTCTTGTTTTATAGACTCGACTATACAGATCGGCAATGCGGCTGCTAATCTGTGTCTCCAGAATCTCTACCCAGTCCTTGGCAGGAAGGATTTTTTCATCTATGAACTCATCTTGGGTTAGCTGTAGTTTACGCAGCCTATTGTGGAAATCTTGATGAATTTCTTGTGCGCTAAGATACATATATTAATCACCTAGTTTTAGATATTTTAAGTGATTATTGATGAGATCACTAGGCTGATAGTTCTTGAGTTGAGGGTGAGTTAAAACTTGGATAGTGGAGTAATAGAGAGGAACCCACGGGAGGTCATTAAAGACAATTTTTTGGACAGTTCTTAGCTGCTGTTCAATCTTTTCAGCTTCTAGATTTTCAAAAATGAGATCAAATTGCTGGTTATGATAATAAGTTGCATTGACTCCCGGAGGATGGTTTTTCGAATAGAGCAATTGCAGTGTGTTTTCTGGATCAGGGTAATCTAATGTCCAGCCATCTAACCATATTTGTAGATTTCCCTTTCTAGCTTTTTCTAAAAAGTGAGAAAAACGATTAAGGTGAATTTTGACTTTAACTCCCACTTTTTCCAGTGCTGATTGTATGAATTCTGCAAATTGTCTAGCTGTTGTATCATTAGATCGTAGGTCAAAGTTGACTTCGAGTGGTTTCTCATGATTAAAGCCAGCTTGATTTAATAAGCTGATGGCCTTCTCGGGAGAGTATTGAACTGAGAAGTCCTCTTTGTGCCCAATAATTGAAGGGGGAAAAATAGAATTCGCTAGAACTCCACTATTTTGAGTGAATATTTTTAATATTTTCTCCCGGTCAAGGGCATGGGCAATTGCTTTTCTAATTTTTAAATTACTTCCAAGCAGGGAATCTTCCATATTGAAAGAGATCCACCAATAAGTGAGTGAGTTTGTTTGATGTAATTGAATTCCCTTTTGATTCAATTCTTCTCGAAGAGACCCATCTTCATTCAAGGCAAGTGGTATTTGATCTTTTCCCAAGCCTGTCATGTGCAATTTATTGGACAGAAAATTAAGCCAACGAGTTTGTGATTGTTCCATAATAGAGTAGTGAACTTTTTCTATTGCCGGCAATGGTCGGTAGTTCTGATTTCTTTTGAGAGTAAGAGAGGATGTTAAATCATGGTGATCAAGCTGATAGGGACCTGTGCCAAAGATAAGTTTTTGGAAATTATTATCATTACTCTTGCAAATAGATGGTGGAATAGGAGCTGTAAATGTCATTGCCAATGCATAAATGAGCTGGGGGTAGGGTTCAGTGAGTTCAATTTGTAGCTGATAATCATTGATGGCCTTAAGGCCTTCTATGTCTGTGGTGTAGATCTTTTCGAGCTCTTGCCCCACTTCTTTCCTGAAATGATTAATGCCTTTAATCTTTCCATCAAATAACCACCAGCCATTGCTCTGATTGGATTGAAAGGCAATACGTTTAAACTGATGGATAAAGTCATGGGCGGTGACATATTCTAAGTATTCTTTGGAATGGTATTTAATACCTTTGCGTATGTTGATAGTATATTTTTTTTGGTTCGCGCTTATGACAGGCATAGCCTCAGCTAGCAATGGTTCAATTCGATAAGGCCGATCAGTGTAATGATATTGATAGAGTGTCTCGTAAATATTGCCTAAGATATTTAATGAGATAGAGTCATAGGCATCAACAGGGTCCAGAGATGGTACCTTGTCTGTAATTGCTAGCCTGAGTATATCCTGTGATTTTTCTTGGCTACAGGAAGCGAGCAATGAAAAAAACAATGTGAGTCTAGTTAAAAAATTCAATGAGTTTTTTTTGAAAATCTTTAAATTTTTGAGCATTAGCTGATCCTTGAACCATATCGGGCTTTCCTCCCCCCTTACAGTCAAAATCTGCAGGGAGCCGAGAAAGGAATTCTTTAAAATTGTTATTATTTTTTTTATGAGTTCTGATTAAAAAGGAAAAACGATCATCGATTTTTTGGCAAATGAAAATGACATCATTGCCATGCTTATCAATAAACTTATCCGACAATGTTCGAAACTCCTTGGCAGGAACCTTATCTAATACAGTAAAAATCTTTTGATTGTTTCTCAGCTCTTTAAATTCAGAAAAGAGCTCTTGGCTACTTTGAGATTGAATTTTATCCTTGAGTTTTTCAACTTCTTTATTTTTTCTTTTGAGCTCTGATTGCATTTGCTCAATTTTTTCATGTAATTGGTTTGATTTCGCAGCTAAAGTTGCTTCCAGTGAGCTAATCAATTGGAATTGTTCTTGATAGTGTCTGAGCGCCATCTCTGAGGTGATGGCTTCAATTCGTCGAACTCCTGAGGCCAAGGATCCTTCTGTTAAAATCTTAAAGAGATGAATCTGTGAGGTTTGATCAACATGGGTTCCCCCGCATAGCTCCTGCGAAAATTGATCCATAGAAATGACTCTAACGGTTTCACCGTATTTTTCTCCAAACAGTGCTGTCGCGCCCATTTTTAGCGCCTGCTCCTTGGTGGTTTCCATGGAATTGACTTTGAGATTATCTTGAATGGCACGATTCACAATTTTTTCAATTTTCTCAATTTCATTATGAGTCAACGCTTTATTGTGGGTAAAGTCAAAGCGCAGTCTATCTGGTCCAACCAGCGAGCCAGCTTGTTTGATATGAGCTCCCAGTGTCTGAATAAGTGCCGCTTGCAGAAGATGTGTGGCACTGTGGTTTTTCTTAATTCTCTCTCTGCGTTGAGTGTCAATGCTAATTTGATAATCTTTTCCAGCTTTTAGACCCTTGGCGTCCCTAGTGAGATGAATAAAAAGATCATCAATCACTTTGATAGTGTTATGAATGTGAACTTGTTCACCCTCAACGTTTCCACTATCTCCAACTTGACCGCCTGACTCCGCATAAAAAGGAGTTTTGTCAAAAATTAATGCGACTTCATTGGCCAGAGGCTCTATGGCGATCAGCTTTGCCTTAAGAGTTGTTATTGTATACCCTTGAAAGTCTGTCGCTCCATATTGTTCACGAATAGGGTAGAGTTTTTCAAAGTCTTTTTCTTTAACTTGAAATTGTTTTTGACTGCGAGATTGTTCTTTTTGTCTCTCCATAGCCTTATCAAATTCATCTTGATTCAACTGAATATTTTTTTCAGCTAAGAGTGTTTGAGTCAGGTCTAAAGGAAACCCATAGGTATCATAAAGTTTAAAAGCGATCTCTCCGGAAAAAGTCTTACCCTGATTGGCAGCTATTTCTTCATCGAGTATTTGTAGGCCCTTATGCAAGGTCTCTCTAAATTTTTGTTCTTCCTCTTGAGTGAGCTTAACAGCTAGTTCTAGATTTTTTTGATTCTCTGTGTATTGATCTTGAAGAGTCTCCATCACAGCTGGCAAGATAAGGTGTAAAGAAGTTTGCCCGACTTTAAGTTCATTGAGGTGGCGAACAGCACGTCTGATAATTCTGCGCAGCACATAGCCTCGCCCTTCATTGCTAGGAATCACACCATCGGTCATCAGCATAGTCATGGCACGGGTATGATCTGCAATCACTCTCATAGAAGTCTGGTGATTTTGATATTTTTTCTTAGAGATTTTTTCTATTTTGGCGATAATTGGTTTAAAAAGATCTGTATCATAATTCCAATATTGTCCTTGCATAGCGGCACTTAAGCGCTCAAGCCCACTTCCAGTATCAACGCAGGGAGTGGGTAGATTGACTCTGGTTCCATCTGCTCTCTTTTCATATTGCATGAAAACAAGATTCCATATTTCAACGTATCTTCTTTCATCTAAGATAATAGGGTCATATTTTCTCTGGTCTTGGTATTGCTCCCCATGATCATAGAAAATTTCACTGCAGGGGCCACAGGGGCCAATTTCTCCCATTTCCCAAAAATTATCCTTATCTCCAAGGAAAAAAATTTTCTCTTTGGAAACTCCAATATGTTTTTCCCAAATCAGTGCAGCCTCTTGATCGCTATGATGAACAGTCACTAATAAGCGAGAAGCTGGAATTTTTAATGTTTCTGTTAAAAATTTCCAAGCGAACTCAATGGCCTCTTTCTTAAAGTAACTACCAAAAGAGAAATTGCCTAGCATTTCAAAGAATGTATGATGGCGAGGCGTGAATCCAACATTCTCCAGATCATTATGTTTTCCACCAGCGCGCACACATTTTTGAATACTGACTGCACTTTGGTAGGGAGCGTTTCTCTTGCCAGTAAAAAAATCTTTAAATTGATTCATTCCGGCATTGGCAAAAAGTAGAGTGGGGTCATCTTCTGGGATGAGACTAGAGGATTCAACAATACTGTGTTGATGTTTCTTGAAAAAGTTAAGAAACTCCTTACGAATTTGCGCTGATTTCATAATGCCTCCTAGTATAGGAGATTTATAATTAAAAATCAGTAAATTCTCGATTGCCTAAGGATTCTATTTTAGATCTTAGTTGTTGCTCGTCTAAATGAAATCCCTTTTGACTAAGGCTTCTCATCATTTTGAGAATCTGATTTTGTTCCA
>SKGZ01000129.1 GCA_007117175.1 Bacteriovoracales bacterium
ACTGCTGAGGATCTTTGGCTAAATCACTATAATGGGCAAAGATATCCATACTCAAGCTGGCCGTCTGCTGAGACAATTGAGTGAGTTGCTGATAATAGTCTTGATAGGCCACACTGCCTTTAGCCTCATTAGAAAGTAGAAAATGAGTAAAAAGACTGGCGTACTGACGCTCATACTCATCCTTTAAGCTCTTCATATAATCACTGAGTAAGGCCTGATCGCTATAAGTAGGAATCAACTTAAAAAAACTCTCCAAACGCCTTGTCACCATGGAAATAGTTTCAAACTGCATGGCCAGATCCTGCTTTTCAGAAGCTTGAATTTGCGCTTGCTCTTCCCGCTGGGATAATTGCTGCTTAAGCATCTCAAAACTTTTGGCTCCCAACAGAGTTTTTGTCTCATAAAGTTCTTTAATCTGAACAGCAGGATCAAAGAGAATATTCATTAAACTTTTCTTATGATCCTTAATCTTTAAGCTTAACTGATAGATTCCCGGGGGCAGAACTTCTCCTAACACTTCATTTAAATCCAATTGATACATATAATTTTCTAATTCAAAGTCCACTAATTTTTGAATAGGCTTTTGCGCAAGAGTTTTTCCCTCTAAAGAACGAAACTGCAATTGCCCTTGAATAACACCCGGTGTATTGGTGGCTAACCACAAAGCTTTATGATCCTTACTCTCGACAATCTTCCACTGGGCCTTAGACGAACTGCTATCATTTAACATTTGTTGTATATTTAAAAAGTCTTGGCGCTGCATCCCCACAGGCTTACTCAATTGCAAACGTGATTCTTGAATAGCAAAGTAGGCTGGGTAAAGACCAATAAGCAAAGCTAAACTCAGCACCCCCCAAAAATAATTTTTGACCGCTTCCGCAAAATTCGAACCACCAGAATCTCTGACCTGCCTGCCACTGACCTTCAATGGCCTTTCCAACTCTAATTGAATTGGATCAATGATGGCTCTTGGCCTAGGAAAAAGACTTTGCACAGCAAGTACCCGTTTTTTTCTGCGATCAAAAACCTGGGTTTGCCCCTTAATTCGTCTTTGCTGATAGAGCTCAGAAACCTCCGACCAACTGTAAGGGCCGAAATGATGATGATTTTTGACAATGAACCAGTTTTTATCCATAAAAACCCTTGAACTCTCCTGTAATTAGCATATCATAGGGCCCAACACATTGAAACCGAGAAAAAATGTCGACTAGTTCAACCATTCCCATACTGTGCACCTTTGATGACAGCGGAGTCATCGCCAATAACGGCCGCTGGGGAGCTCGCTACGGCCCGCAAACCATCCTCAACCAGCTGCAAAAGCTCAATTTTGCGCCAAAAACAGGCCAGTTCAGCAAAATTGAAAGCTTACCTGACAAAGCAGAGCAATTGATCCATCTTGGCGCAGGGCACAATGATCTTTTCCCCATCATGGATCACTGGCTCAAGAACTCCAGCAAGAAGAGACTACTGATCAATCTCGATCCCCACACCGACAGTCGAGTGGATGAGCAAATACACTCAGGAACTCCCATCGCCAAACTGTGTCAACTTTACTCTCAGCAATTAAGAGTTTGGCAAATTGGCATCGAGACCTTTGCTAACTCCACTCAAACCCTTGATAACGCTGAAAAACTTTCACAAAAGATATCTTGGCGCCACCAATGGCAGGCCAATGAAACCCAATTGCGCAAATGGATTCAAGAAGAAACCAATGAAATGGACTTTGATCATGTCTTTATCAGCGTGGATGCAGACGTGCTCAGTAGTGCTCATATGGAAGCAGTCAGTGCCGTTAGCTATCACGGCGTTGGCTTTGAACTGCTAAGAAATACAATTCAGTCTTGCTATCAAGTTTTTGGGCAAAAAGTATCTTTAGGAATTTATGAATACAATCCGCTCTATGAAAACTTATCTTGCAAAGGAGCTAAACAGATGGCACTGCTTTGCTATGATTACTTAATAAACTGCAAGCAAACCTGATAGCCTTGAAATTTACGAATATTAATCACACCCTGTTCAAAGATTAAGTACTGACCTTTAATCCCCAACAGGGTATCTTCAATTAAGCAATCCTTATCAAAATTATAAGAACTCACCTTGGCCAATTGGTACTCACCGGGGTAAACAATGTTTTGAAGGGGCTCGGTGATCATTTCAGCGGAAAATTTTTCAAACAATTCAGCATGCTTTTCTTGAAACTTATCTCGCAACTGAGTTAGATCATACTCTCCATCAATTTCACCTTTCAACATTTTAGTCCAATTGGTTTTATCACTCACCTCTTTGGCCAATTGCACTTCAATCAAACCTGCTGCTCGACGAGAACTGACTTTAGCTAATAAGATCGCCTGTTGAGCTCCTTGATCAATCCAACGGGTGGGAATTTGCTCACTGCGAGTCAGGCCAATCTTAACTGATGAGGTAATGGCCAGATAAAGATAATGAGGTTGAAAGCAGTGTTTTTGCGCCCAAAGGGGTTCTCGACAAGTCCCCATGTGATAGTGACACAACTCTGGTTTGACAATACAGAGATCACAAGCGGCGAGCTTTAAAGTGGCTTCATAGCTATAGCCTTGCTGATAGCTTTTTTTAATCTTCTGACCAGAGTGAATGCAATAAATATTGCCAGTGTGCTCAAGGCGCAGTTTCTTTCCCACGCAATCATTGAGAGAAATGGACTGATCAGAGAGATTTAAAGAGTATTGGGCCCTGTTTTGCTGATCTAAAGAAACTTTCATTTTCAAAAGATTTCCCTTAAACTGCAAAATAAACTCCTTAGGTTATTTAATGATTCGAACGATACTAAAAGAAATCATTCTGCTTTATCAAACAATGATTTCTCCTGTGCTTGGTTCTCATTGTCGTTTTCATCCCACTTGCTCACAATATGCTCAAGAATGTCTTGAAAAGTACTCACTGTTCAAAGCACTTTATAAAATTATAAAAAGAATCTTGCGATGCCACCCTTTTTCTAAGGGAGGAGAAGATCCGTCTTAGCTTTTCTTTTTCTCACAGCGAGAGCGATCCCCACAAATCTCGCAAGAACCTTTGCCAAATAAGGCGTTCAATCCGCCGCAGCTACCTTTGATAGGTTTATTACTGAAAATCACCCCTAGGGCCATCAGTAAAACCACCACCAGAAAACCTATAATACCAAAAAGATAAACTTCCATTTTTTACTCCTCTACTAAGTCCTTCGGCCAATTGTCTGTGCTCCAAGTACTGAACTGCTCATCACCTTGTGCCAAAATATAGAAAACCTTAAGCTGCAATTGATCCATGAGCTTTTTACCCTCTTGCGGCCCAAGGGCCAATAAAGCTGTAGCATAGGCATCGGCTTGTAGGCAAGTCTTAGCAATCACCGTGACAGATGCTGCGTTGTGGTCCACTGGATAACCGGTCAGCGGATTTAGGGTGTGTGAGTAACGCTTTCCTTGAACATCATAATAATTTCTATAGTTTCCAGATGTTGCTAAGCATTGCTGATCTAGTTCTACTACTTGCATCACTTGAGAGCTCTTCTTTTTTTGAGGCCGCTCAATGCCTACACGCCAGGCTAAATTTTGCTCTACAGACTTAAGCCCCTGAGCG
>SKGZ01000144.1 GCA_007117175.1 Bacteriovoracales bacterium
AAATTCTCTAATTAATAATTTGAATTCTAAAATTCTCTCAGGATCTAGAGCAAAGGTGACAGAGGAAAAATCTCTAAGATTAATATCAACCTCTTCAAGTTTTTGCTCAGCGATTTTTAAAGCTTCTTTATGGGCATTTTTTAAGGCCTGGGATTGTACGTCTTCAGTGGTATGAACATTATCATGATTTTTCTTTAACTCTCCATCAGCGTTTTGACTCAAAAGCCCTGCAGTTAAAAGATTTTGCACCACTACTTCAGTTCGAGTTTGTGTCAGATCCAATCTGCTAGCGATCTCTGATAAGCTAGCATTAAAGTCATCGAGGTCAAAAAGATCTAAAACTGCATAGTGCTCCCATTGCGCAATAATATTGTAGTGGCACTCTTCTAATAAAAAGTCCTGACTGCCTTGATCAATGGTGATGTCATTGAGTAAGGATTTTGAGCCCAAAAGACTTTCAAAAAAGAGCACTCGCTGTTGGGGAGAGAGATTCATTTTTTCTGCCACTTTTTTGGAGTCTTTGATGGGCAGTGGGCGATTGCCTTTAAAAACCTGGCATAAAGTCGCCGGATGAACTCCTAGGTCCCGCGAATAGGATCTTAGTGAGTAGTGGGGATTTTTGCTCTGTTTTTGCGAAAAATCCTCCTTAAGCATGGAGATATAAATACTTTGTGTTTCCATTGGGCGCAACATAGCACGGTTTTTGATACAATGGAATTACACTTGTAAATAAAGTGTAGCATCTCCATGATACAGGTAAAAATTACAGGCTAAGACAGTAGATTCAGCTATTTGAGGTAGGGTTAAGAGACTTTCAACTCACTGGATGGCCTAATAATATTGAGAAGACTAAGAAGCTTATCAATTGTAAAAAATTCTATTCGATACTTTATAATCTTGTTCACTCTGCCTTTATCAATATTCAGTCTTTGGGAAAGCTCTGCTTGAGTTATTTTTTGGGAAAGCATATAAACAACAAATTCCCTGCAAAGGTCATATTTCACCCTATCCACTGCAGAAGCATTTTGTCGATCAATAACAAAAGTAGGCTCAACTGCTTCTAATTCTTTTAAGATGCTTTGAATTTCTTTATTGTTTGGGAATGACATTTTTATATCCTCCGATCTCTAAATGCAGTGATAACACCTACATAAAATTTCAGAAACAAAATATTGAAAATTTTCTTTTGTGCCTATTATAGCCATGTTGACAAATTTGTCAACGAGGGCTGTAATGCATTCAAAGACCAGGCTGCTCAACTGGGGCAGAGCTGTCGTGATCCATTAAAAAGCGATCTTTGATCACCTCGGTGGGATCAATTCGGTAGTGATCCAAGGCCTCATCAATTTCGGCCAGTCTTTGCCTTAACTTTAATTGTGCCATGGTTTCATTTTTTTGTTGTTGATAGTGCTCTAAAGGGAGTTGTTTTTGCTTTTTGCGAAGTTCTTGAATCTTTCTTTCATATTCTTGGTAGGTTTGTTCTTTGTATTCTTCTAAGCTCACCAAGTTCACCCCTTGACTTTTAAGGTCCTTCATCAGCCCCTGCCTTTGTTCAATCAGTTGCTGGCGCATCTGTGCAGCCTTTTGCACTCTTTGAGTGAGAATGGGGGAGTGAAAGTGTAAAATAGTGCCCCGGCGAAACATTTTTTCTGTGTCCCAGCAATCGCTGAGTTCAAAGTTTTTAATGGTGAAATAAAAGGGTTCAGTGGCCTCAATTTCTGCCTGACAAACTCGTGAGGGGGATTGTTCATTGATGTAAAACGAGAGTTGATCGCCCTTTTCAAAGAATTTGCTATTGGTGTTTTCCACTTGAATCTTAAGCAGCACTAGATCCTTACTTTTATCACTCACTCGCCCGCTAAAAACGCTATAGTCCACAGTGGGATCTAAAAAGGGAGAATTTCCTCGCATCACTCCCTCGGAGGGTAAATTGGGCTCTAAGGCAGTGGCAAAGGCCTTAAAACTCAGAAATAAGAGCATGATATGGATCATAGCTCTATTATGGGGAGATTTTATTGAGAACGTCAAAATTTTAGGTTAATATAGCCAAAATTCTAAGGAGCTAAGCATGAAACTATTTATCGATACCGCTAATTTAAGTGAAATTGAGCAGGCCGCTAGTTTGGGGGTGATTGATGGGGTGACCACCAATCCATCACTGCTGGCCAAAGAGGGGGCTAGTTTAAAGCAAACCATTGAAAAAATTTGTCAATTAGTGGACGGCCCTATTTCAGCTGAGGTGAACTCTGAAAAGGCCGAAGAAATGTTGGCAGAGGCCGATGAACTGGCCAGTTTGCACAAGAATGTAGTGATTAAATTGCCTTTAACTCAAGAGGGACTCAAGGCCTGTCAAAAATTAAGTGCTAAGAATATTAAGACCAATGTCACTTTGGTTTTCTCCCCCAATCAGGCCTTATTGGCGGCAAAGTCAGGGGCCACTTATGTCTCTCCCTTTGTGGGTCGATTAGATGATCAGGGGCACGAGGGGATGCTTTTAATTGAAGAGATTCGTCGCATTTTTGATCTGTATGGTTTTAACACACAGATTCTCAGTGCTTCCATTCGCCATCCCAATCATGTGCGCATGAGTGCTTTATCGGGGGCCCATGTGGCCACTATTCCTTTTAAGGTGCTGAATCAAATGTATCAACACCCTTTAACCACTCATGGACTTGAGATTTTTAGAAAAGACTTTTTGTCGCAACAAAAGTGAAAGCAAAACTCGAGTCAGTCTTAAAAAAATTAGCACTGGATAAGGTTGAGTCTCCCAAAAAGGTGGTGGTCGGACTCTCTGGTGGAGTGGATTCTGCAGTTGCGGCTCTTATTTTAAAGGCTCAAGGCCATGAAGTGATTGGTCTTTTTATGAAGAATTGGCAAGAAGAGTCTGAGTATTGCAGTGCTGAAAAAGACTATCAAGATGTGATGCGAGTTTGCCAGCAATTGGGTATTGTTTATTACTCCATTGATTTAGTGCAAGAGTATCAGCAGCATGTTTTTGATCAGTTTATTGCCGATTATCGTAGGGGATTGACTCCCAATCCCGATCTTTTTTGCAATCGTGAAATTAAGTTTAAGTTCTTTTATGACTACGCTTTCAATTGGGGAGCTGATTATATGGCCACAGGTCATTACTGTCAGGTCAAGCAAGTGGATGGACAGTTTCAATTGCACAAAGGAGTGGATCCCAATAAAGATCAAAGTTATTTTTTGGCCACCATTAATCCTCAAGTTTTATCCCGTGTTCTCTTTCCTTTAGGAGGACTGCTGAAAACTCAGGTCAGAGAAATTGCTAAAGACTTTGGTTTGGCCAATCAAGATAAGAAAGACTCCACCGGAATTTGCTTTATTGGAGAAAGAGACTTTAAAGAGTTTTTGTCTCAGTATATTGAAAAGCAAAAAGGGCCGTTTCAAACGCTAGATGGACAAGTGGTGGGAGAGCACGATGGCATGTGTTTTTACACTCTGGGACAGCGCAAGGGGTTGGGACTAGGCGGGGCAGGTGAGCCTTGGTTTGTGGTGGATAAGGATCCAGAAAAGAACATTGTTTATGTGGAGCGTGGAGATCATCCCCGGCTGTACCGGCAAATGATTGGGGTGAAAGACTTTTCCTGGTTAACCCCCAATGTGCAAGAGAGCTCTGTCATGGGAAAAATTCGCTACCGCTCAGCAGATCAAGAGTGCTGTTTGCAAAATTTTAAAAGTAACAGTGAATTTGAAGTGCATTTTTCCCAGTGGCAAAGGGCCATGAGTCTTGGTCAGTTCTTTGTGGCCTACCAGCAGACTCAGTGTTTAGGCGGGGGAATTATTTCTCATTTAGGTGCCCCTCAGTGCTAAGTCAGCGCTTAAAAACTATTTTAGCAATGGTGCCTGATGATATTGAAACAGTTTGGGATCTTTGTTGTGATCACGGCCATTTGGGAAATCATCTTGCTCAACGGCAAAAGGTGAGGCGAGTCAATTTGGTGGATTGTGTGCCTAGTATTATCCAAAGACTAGAACTCGCCAATGAAAAATGCCATAAGTTTGCCATCAGGGCCCAAGAGGTGCAGATTGAGTGGAAGAACAGTGAGTGTGTCATCCTGGCGGGGGTGGGAGCTCATCTTGTTATTGATATTCTTAATAATATACTGCGGACATTCCTATACACCTCTTCTTTTTTTGTTTTTTGCCCTCATCAGAATATAGAAAAATTAAGAAAATTTCTCATTCAACAAAAATTTCAATTACGTCAAGAAAAGCTCATCCATGATGCTGGCAAATTTTATCAAGTATTCTCGGGAACTTTTTCTCAGCAAAAGTCTAATTTAAGTGAATTGGGCGCTAGTGGTTTGTGGCAACAGGGTGAAATCAGTAAGCTTTATTGGCAAAAACAATGGAATCACTTTACTCGTCAACAAAATCAGCCCATGCTAGAATCATTAAAAGCAATCAAGGAAAATTATGGGCCTTATTAAGATTATTTTTTTGATCACAGTCGTTTACTTATTCATTCGGGCATTGCGGATTTTTTTGCTGCCTTATACTTTTCAGCAAGAAAGCTATAATGAAGAAAGTGAACAAAATTCTGCCCAGGATATTGAAGCAGAGTTTACTAGACTTGATTAAGGAGGATCTGATGAAAAAATTACTCAGCTGTCTTTTCGTTTTTAGTTTATTGACCAGTTGTGCTCATTACTCACAGTGCAAGAAATGTTGCAAGAAAAGCTCTTGTGAGAAAGAAGAAAAATGCGATAAAAGAGGTAAGAAAAGTCACTCTTAACCTATGGAGTTTCTGTCTCACTTTGCTCAACAGGGAAAAAAACAAGACACTGCAGTCATTTTGCTGCACGGCTATGGAGCTTCACAAGAAGATCTTTTTCCCCTTAAGGATTTTTTCTCAATTAAGGCCGATTGGTATTTCCCCAATGCTCCTTTAGCCTTGGGCGCTCCCTTCTTTTCCGGGCGAGCTTGGTTTCCCATTGATATGCAAAGCCTAGAAAAACTGATGAGCAGGGGAGAATATCGAGAATTTGCCCAGCAAGAACCCAAAGAAATGGCCTTGCATCTTAATCAATTAAAAGAGTGGATTGGCCAGAACTTTCAAGACTATCAAAGATTGATCATTGGGGGATTTAGCCAAGGGGCCATGATGAGTTCTCACTTGATTCCCATGCTCTGGCATCAAATTCCCATTAGTGCGGGGCTGTTTTTTTCTTCCCAATTAATCAATGAAAAGTCCTTAAAAAAATCCTTAGCTGATCACACTGCTATTCAAACACTTAAGGTTTTTGCCAGTCATGGTCAACAAGATCCCATTCTCAATCCCCAAGGGGGCAAGGCGCTGGTTGAAGTCTACCAGCAATGGGGAGTTGAGTGTCAATGGCACGAATTTAGTGGAGCCCATGAAATCTCTCATTGCACTCTCAAAGCGGCCAATGAATTTCTAGCATGATTTTTATTAGGCCTAGACAGTCTTAAGGAAAAAAAGTCTATTGCTTGGAGATCTAGCGAAAAAGCTTTTAAAATAGTAATAACTGATTAAAATTACAAAAAAATCGACAAAGGGTAAAGCTATGTCAACGATGGATTTTTCACATTTAGCAAGTTCAGACAGTGCTTATATAGATTCTCTGTACCAGCAGTACAAAGAAAAACCAGAGAGCTTAGAGCAAAGTTGGGTGCACTTTTTTAAAGGCTTTGAATTTGCTGTTGAAAATAATCTAGTCAATGATGGTGCAGAGTCCTTTGGCGGTGATTTTGAACAGGCCATTGATCGCGAGTTTAAAATCTTTCGCTTAATTCAGTCCTATCGAGCAAGGGGACACTTGCTCTCAAAAACCAATCCTATTCGAGAAAGAAAAGATCGCAGTCCCAGATTGAACTTACAGGATTATAAACTCAGTGAGCAAGATCTTGATCAGCCCACCATTTGTGGTCAGTACTTGGGTCTAGGCTCAGTCACCCTAAGGCAAATTATTGAACACATGAGTCGAGTCTACTGCTCCAGTATTGGGGTGGAGTACATGCATATCAACGATACGGAAATCAGACGCTGGTTTCGCGATCGTTTTGAAAAAGACAGTGGACGCTATAATTTCCCACTGGAAAAGAAAAAAAGAATTTTACAAAAACTCAATGAAGCAGT
This sequence comes from Bacteriovoracales bacterium, assembly GCA_007117175.1. Classification (GTDB taxonomy): domain Bacteria; phylum Bdellovibrionota; class Bacteriovoracia; order Bacteriovoracales; family Bacteriovoracaceae; genus SKGZ01. The sequence goes on from SKGZ01000144.1 coordinate 6,125, forward strand.
GGTTTTTGAAAGTTTTTTAAATACTAAGTACGTGGGACAAAAGCGATTTTCCATTGAAGGTGGGGAAAATACCATTCCCGCACTGGATGCATTGATTAATAAAGCAGCTGAAAATGGAACTAAGGAAGTGGTTTTAGGCATGGCCCACCGTGGTCGCCTCAATGTACTGGCCAATATTATGGGAAAAACCTACGAGTATATCTTTAATGAGTTTGAAGGACAGGCCAAACCGGATCTCTCCTTTGGAGACGGAGATGTGAAATATCACCTTGGGTTTTCATCTGAAGTCAAAACAGCGTCAGGCAATGATATTTATCTTAAATTAATGCCCAACCCCTCCCACCTAGAGGCGGTGGGGCCGGTGGTGCTAGGCTATACCCGCAGCCAAGGTGATCAACTCTATGACAGTGATCGAGAAAAGGTTCTGCCTGTTTTAATTCACGGAGACGCAGCCTTAGCAGGACAAGGGGTGGTTTATGAATCCATTCAACTTTCTCAGCTTAAGGGCTATAGCACAGGGGGAACCATTCACTTTGTGATTAATAATCAAATTGGTTTTACCACTGACTTTGACGACGCACGCTCATCTCATTACAGCACCAGTGTGGCACGTGTTCTCAATGTGCCGGCCATTCATGTCAACGGCGATGACGCGGAAGCAGTGGTTTATGCGGTGGAATTAGCAGCGGAGTTTAGACAAAAGTTTAAGCAAGATATTTTTGTAGACATGGTTTGCTATCGCAAACATGGTCACAATGAAGGGGATGAGCCCCGTTTTACTCAACCTAATTTATATAAAAAAATAAACGGTCATCCCAATCCACGAGAAATCTATCTGAGTCAGCTAATTGAGGGCAAAAGTTTAGAAGCCCAATTGGCACAAAATATGGAAGAAAAGTTTAAAAGCCTATTACAAGATCGCTTTAACCTGGTGAAGCAAAAACCACTGGCCTATCAATATCAAAAACCAGAAGAGCGTTGGGCCAAGATGACTCAATCCAAGGCCAAAGACTTTGAAAAATCTCCCGAGACAGGAGTTACTAAGAAAAAGTTGGAAACCATTTTAAAGGCCCTGACCACCATTCCTGAAAATCTTAAACCTATTCGCAAAGCACAAAAGATTTTAGATGAAAGAAAGAAACGCTGGCAGCAAGGCACTTTGGACTGGGCACTGGCCGAACTTTTGGCCTATGGAAGTTTGTTGTTAGAAAAACACAATGTGCGTATGAGTGGGCAAGATTGTATTCGTGGAACCTTTTCTCATCGTCATGCAGGAATCATGGACGAAAATGGCAATGAAAGCTATCTGAATTTAAATCATATTAATGAAAAACAAGCACAATTTCGCATCTATAATTCACCGCTGTCTGAATATGCTGTTTTGGGATTTGAATACGGCTACTCACTAGGTGATCCCATGCACCTTAATATTTGGGAAGCGCAGTTTGGCGATTTTGCCAATGGAGCGCAAACTGTTTTTGATCAGTTTCTTTCCTCTGCTGAATCCAAATGGCAAAAGCAAAGTGGAATGATGATCTTCTTACCACACGGTTATGAAGGTCAAGGACCAGAGCACTCTAATGCCAGACCAGAGCGTTTTTTACAATTGGCCTCTGAACACAATATGATTGTTGCCAATTGCACCACCCCAGCTAACTTATTTCACCTTATCCGCAGGCAGCTAGCGTGGAATTTTAGAAAGCCAACCATTTTGATGACACCGAAATCTCTTTTGCGTCACCCTCAATGCATCAGTGAAGTTTCTGAATTAATAAAAGGTGGGTTTCAAGAACTTATTCTCGATCCCTTACTTAATTCTAAAAAGAAAATGAAAAGATTAATTTTTTGCAGTGGAAAAATCTATTATGATCTTTTACAGTATCGCCAAGAAAAAAAGATCAATGACATTGCCATCTTAAGGCTAGAACAACTGTATCCACTGCCGGAAAAGCAAATTCAACAAATCTGCAAAAAACACTCTTCAGCTCAACTTTATTGGGTGCAAGAAGAGCCTAAGAATATGGGAGCGTGGACTTATTTATTGCGCTATGATTGGTTTAGAGATTTTCAACTCATCTCTAGGAAATCCAGTGCATCTCCTGCCACCGGCTATGCCAGTGTTCATAAAGATGAGCAAGAAAAAATCATGAAAGAAAGTTTTAATCTCAAATAAAAAGGTAGAACTATGAGTTTAGAAGTGAAAGTTCCCAGTGTCGGCGAATCAGTGACAGAAGTGACCATTACTCAATGGCTCAAAAAAGATGGAGAGGTGGTGCAAATTGATGAACCACTTTGTGAAATTGAGTCTGATAAGGCCACCGTTGAAATCCCCGCACCTGAGTCCGGTCAGTTAAAGATTACCGTCAATGATGGAGAAACCATCGAGGTAGGAGCGGTGGTGGCCCAAATTGACACTTCAGTCAAGGCTAAGGCGAATCCAAGTCAAGCAGCTGAAAGCAAGGAAACTGAAGAAGTCAAAACAGAAGCAAAACAAGAGACCAGCTCTCAAAAAAGCCAAGTCAATCATCCCTCTCCGGCCGCTAGAAAAATCTTGGATGAAAAAGGCATTGATGCCAAGCAAGTCAGCGGCACGGGTAAAGATGGGCGCATCACCAAAGAGGATGCACTGAATGCTCAAGCAAAGACCACTAGCACAAGTCAAACTCAGACTGGTGCCGAGACTGGTGCCGAGACTGGTGACAGAGCAGTCCGCCGGGAAAAGATGACTTCTCTTCGCAAGACTATTTCTAAAAGACTGGTGGCGGTTAAAAATCAAACGGCCATGCTAACCACTTTTAATGAAGTGGATATGTCAGCGGTGATGGATCTTAGAAAGAAATACAAGGATTCCTTTAAGGATAAATTTGATGTGAATCTGGGCTTTATGTCTTTTTTCACTAAGGCCGTTTGTCAGGCACTACAAGACTGGCCAGCGATCAACGCACAAATTGATGGCGAAGAAATACAGTACCATGATTATTGTGATATCGGGATTGCTGTTTCCACCCCCAAAGGTTTAGTGGTACCAGTGATCCAAGATGCTCACTTGATGAATTTAGCGCAAATTGAAAAGGCCATCTTAGAAAAGGCCTTGAAGGCCAGAGATGGCAAATTGTCTTTAGACGAAATGCAAGGGGGAACTTTTACCATTACCAATGGAGGAGTTTTTGGATCAATGCTTTCCACCCCCATTCTCAACTCGCCACAATCAGCCATTTTAGGCATGCATAATATTGTGCAAAGACCAGTGGCCATTGATGGTGAAGTTCAAATTCGGCCTATTATGTTCTTAGCTCTTTCTTATGATCACCGTATTGTAGATGGGCGAGAGTCAGTCAGCTTTTTAAAGCAAGTCAAGGAATATCTAGAAGAACCAGCTCGATTGATCCTAGGAGTTTAACCATGAAAGAATTTGATGTTGCTATTATTGGTTCCGGCCCCGGCGGTTATGTCAGTGCCATTCGCTGCGCCCAATTAGGAATGAAAACGGCGTTAATTGAAAAGTATTCCACCTTAGGAGGGACTTGCTTAAATGTTGGCTGTATCCCTTCTAAAGCATGGCTAGACTCCTCTGAAAGGTTTTACAATACAGTTCATACTCATGGCGATCACGGCATTAAAGTCCCTGATGTCAAATTAGATCAAAAGAAGATGTCACAAAGAGTGCAGCAAGTTGTTGCCCAAACCTGTGAAGGCATTAATTTTCTGATGAAAAAAAATAAAGTGAGTGTTTTGAATGGACACGCCAGCTTTGTGGACACTCACACCTTGGAGATTTCAGGTCAAGAAAAAATTAAAGCAAAGAATATTATCATTGCCACTGGTTCCAAGCCTGCAAGCCTGCCTTTTATCAAGATAGATAAAGAGCGTATTATCACCTCCACAGAGGCCCTTAAACTTAGTAAGTTGCCTAAGCATATGATTGTCATCGGGGGAGGAGTGATAGGCGTGGAAATGAGTTCTGTTTTTAAAAGGCTAGGGGCAAAAGTCAGTATTATCGAGTACGCACCCTCCATCATTGCCACCATGGACCAAGACTGTGGTAAAGAATTAACTAAAGTTTTAAAACATGAAGGGATTGAAATTTTTGCTTCCCATGCAGTGGAGTCAGTGGAGCGCTCAGGACAGAAAGTCAAAATTAAGGCCAAAGATCTCAAAGCAGACAAAGTGGTGGATTTTGAAGGCGATTATTGCTTAGTCGCTGTGGGTAGAAAAGCTTACACCGATCAACTGGGCCTAGAAAACATTCAAATTCAAACGAATGATCGCGGTCAAATTCCAGTCAATGATCAATTGCAAACTCAACATCCTCATATTTATGCCATTGGCGATGTGATTCACGGCCCGATGTTAGCCCACAAGGCCGAAGAAGAAGGCGTTTATGTGGCCGAATTATTGGCCGGTCAAAAACCTCATATCAATCACCACCTCATTCCTGGAGTTGTCTACACTTGGCCAGAAGTTGCCGCTGTTGGCTATACAGAACAAGAGTTAAAGGAAAAGAAGATTTCTTATAAAAAAGGCTCCTTTCCCTTTAAGGCCTCCGGCAGGGCCAGGGCCAGTAATGAAAACTTTGGATTTATCAAGGTTTTGGCCCATAGTGAAACTGATGAAATCCTAGGAGTTCACATGGTAGGGCCTAGGGCCGCTGATATGATTATGGAAGCGGTGCTGGCCATGGAATTTAAGGCCAGTGCAGAAGATGTGGCCCGCATTTGTCACGCTCACCCCACTTATTCAGAGAGCTTAAAAGAGGCCTGTCTGGCAGCCACTGAAAACCGTGCACTGCATATCTAGTTGACAAGCGCTATTAGTTTTCATTAAATAAGAATCACTTAATTATTAAATCTAAGGGGTTCTTATGAAATTGTTATTCTTATTTTGCGCTTTATTAATGAACTTTGTCTCTTATGCTGACTTTAGAGAAATTGAGTGTTCTCACCCACTGCAAAGAGATTTCTATCTTAACCTTCGCCCCACATTTATTAATAGCTCCATCTATGATGTGGACATGCGCTACCTAGATGAAGAAGGACAAACCCAATCCAAGCGTTTTCACGCCCACTCCAGAAGAACTGGTCGCTTTCACCAGGTTTCTTTATGGGCCGGAGCTCGCTTTCAATTAGACATTAATATCTGGCCAGATCATCGACCACGTACTTTTCGCGAGTATCGTTCAGAGCTGCGCTATTCCCCACAAATTGGCCAATCGAATCAAATCGACTTGCGCTGCGAATTCTACGGTTTTGGCTGGTAGATGATTGCCGTCCAGCAAATTATTGATGAGCTTAATACACTCTTAGAAATTGAACTTTATCGGGATCTTTGCCCCAATGGCCATCAAATTGAAGGACACTCGCAAGTAGAAAAAATCGCCTTTGCCGTTTCAGCGGATTTAAAAACCATTGAAGCTGTTTGCCAATGGGGGGCACAGGCACTGATCACCCACCATGGTTTATTATGGAACTATGCTGGGGCAAGACCGCTAGTTGGTGCTCACGGCAAAAGAGTACGATTATTAATTGAAAATAAGATTAACCTCATTAGCTATCATCTACCACTGGATGGTCATCCCCAACTGGGTAATGCTGCCCAGATCGCCCAGCGGCTTCATCTTCAAAATATTGAACGTTTTGGATTAGAAAAAGGAAATTATTTGGGGGTCAGTGGAGAGTTGAGCAAGGCCATCAGCGCGGAGGAATTAAAAGAACAATTAGCGCAATTACTCAATCACAGTGTGATCATGGCAACTCCGCAAGACAAGCGGCCAATTTGCAGTCTGGGAATCATTACAGGTGGAGCTAATAATCAATGGATCTATGCTCAAGAAGCGGGTCTTGATGCTTATTTGACAGGGGAGATTAGCGAGTACAATTGGCATGATGCTCAAGAAGGGGGAGTGACCTACTTTGCTGCCGGTCACCACGCCACTGAGCGTTTTGGGGTCATGGCGCTCTCACAAATATTAGCAGAGAAATACTCCATTGAAACTCGTTTTTTTGATAGCGAAAATCCGGCCTAACTCTTGCTCAAAATCCTTACTCAAAATCTTTAGTAAAGAACTTCACATTTCCGCCTTCCATCTTGCGAGTAAAGCGCTTGTAGAAAGGATGACCTGACCCTGATGTTTCTCTCATCACTAAATCCACTGTAATGCTATCTTCTCCATTCATTAAACTCCCCATATCTTCAACTTCTAACATATAACAACGACTAGGCATTATAGTTCCTTCGGTATGAGTCAGCTCTGTTTTATACTTAGCAGCTTTTAATCCTTGAATTTGTGAGTTGGGAATATGAACTGGCAAATTATAGCGAATTTGTTCATAATTAGAGATTGGCTGTCCTCCCCAGTAATCACGAATAATTGATCGTTGTGGTAAGCACTCTCCATCAGGGCCGGATTGTGTTCCAGAGCATTTTCCATACTGAATGTTATATTTGACAGCTAAGTAATCAGGAATTCCATTATCATTAGTATCAAATTTATATTTATCAGTACCCAATATTTCTTCATCACAATCAGTTAACCCATCAAAGTCAGAGTCAAGAAGGACTCCATTCTCATCTTTTAAGTCACAATCACTAGTGAATCGATTACTAGGTATTTTACAACGTTCAACTCCCATGGGATCAGTGTAAACATCACAAACTGAACCATAAAGCATATACTCCGCTAAATCAGAATAACCATTCCCATCACAGTCCACCTTATTACGGCACTCTGGCGGTTCAAACATATCAGGAACACCATCTCCATCACTATCAAGGACGTAAGCTTCTCCGTATTTCAAGAAACTCTCAAAAGACCAGTTG
>SKGZ01000205.1 GCA_007117175.1 Bacteriovoracales bacterium
AGATTTTGAAAAACGCAAGTTGAATTTGCGTTTTTTATGATTTCATGAGATCATTTTGAAATGATTGAGCGTAAAATTGCTGGGGCAATTCAAAAACTAGCTAAAAAGTATCCAGTGGTTGCCCTAACTGGCCCAAGGCAATCGGGCAAGTCCACTTTGGTTAAAACAATCTTTACTGATTATCAATATGTCAATCTGGAGAATCCTAGTCTAAGAGACTTTGCAGAAAGCGATCCACAAGGTTTTCTGCAAAAATATCACTCCAAGGTCATCTTTGATGAAATTCAAAATGTACCTTTACTTTTTTCTTATATTCAAACAATTGTAGATGAAAGAAAAAAGATGGGTGATTTTGTCCTAACTGGCTCTTCGCAATTTAAGTTACGAGAGGCCATTGCTCAAAGCTTAGCAGGACGAGTTTGTCTTTTTAATCTGCTACCTCTTTCCATAGAAGAATTAAAAAATTCAAATCTTTTAGCTGATGATTTCTTTAAAGTATCGACTCAAGGTTTTTATCCAGCAATCTTTGATCGTAAAATTAATGCCAGTGATTATTATAGCGATTATATGCAGACTTATGTTGAGCGAGATGTGCGTTCATTAATTAATCTTAAGGATCTTAAAGTTTTTCAGGCCTTTCTCAAAATGTGCGCGGCTCGTGTGGGAATGGTGGTTAATTTCACTTCAATTGGAAATGATTTAGGAGTGAGTCGAGAGACCATCAAAACTTGGCTCAATGTTCTAGAGGCCAGCTATTTATTGTTTCAACTTCCTCCTTATTATGAAAATCTTAATAAACGTCTAGTGAAATCCCCCAAGCTCTATTTTTATGATGTGGGACTTTTGTGTTATCTTTTGGGAGTAGAGCGGGATCATTTACAATCTCATCCTTCTCGTGGAGCCGTTTTTGAAAATCTAATCATTAATGAGTTGCAGAAAATGAAATTGAATCATCATCAAGTTGCTGATTTCTATTTTTACGCAGAGCACTCTGGAATTGAAATTGATTTAATCATTCCCCATAAGGGAAAACTGCTTACTTTCGAAATGAAATCATCCGCGACCTTTCATTCTCACTTTTTAAAGAATATAACCCAATGGAAAAAAAATAGAAGCACACAGCATCACTCGGCTTATTTAATTTATAATGGAGAAGAGCAAAGCAGAGGAGAAGTCAAGGTTTTGCCATGGAGCTCACTCAATCAAGTAAAGCTTCTCTAATTTACTTTGACTTCACACTGGAAAGGGCCCTTTTTCTTCCCATGTATTGAACAAAGGGAATAGCGTTGGCCAGGTATTCAGAGTTTTTTCCCAAGTATCTTTGCGAACATTGAGAATAACCATTAAAATCTTTTTTGGCCAAATAAGAGTCACAGCCTTCTTTCACAAATTTGTAAAGCTTGGCACAATGCTTGATAAATTCTTGTCCCTTGGGTTTTTTCATTAATCTTTGTAACGATTGAATGGATTTTTCTTCAATCAGCATTTTGTCATCAAAAAATTTCGCCTTGGCCTGTAATCGCTTTTTTTGGCCGACAACTTTTAAGAATTGATAGTCTAATTGGGGATCAATCACTGCTGGCAAACTCATAAAGTATTGCACCTTCTTTTGGGAATGAGCAAAATTCTTTTGCTGAACAAATTGGATCTTATTTTCAATTTGCTCCCTGGCCATATCAGTGCACAGCATTTCAAACTCACTGGCCTTGGCAGTACTGAGAACCTTTAACACTCCAAAGAGTGCAAAAACAATAATCATAGATTTCATAAATCACCTCTTGCTTTTCATAAGAGCAAGTCAGATGCCAAAACTAAGTGCTTGTTATGATTAAGACATATTGCAGTCTACTGTCTTGATTCTAGACAGTTGTCTTTATTTATGCTTCAAGGTGCACACATTAAGAGGAGTCATTATGATGTCTATTATTCTTTTATTTTTAATCACAATCAGCGCCCATGCTCAACTTTTACCCCATGAGGTGAATGAGAGCACTAAGGTCCTTCATTTTGAGGTTGATAGCGCTGGATCTCATTTACAAGTTGGTGCCAGTGGAGACTTTTATCTCTCTTCAAGGGGAAACTTAATTCGCTATTCAGCTGAGACCAGCACTCAATTGCAACCACGAGTTTATCCTGTTCACCCATATAGCCGGGATGTGGATTTCAGGATTACCGGCGATGAGAAAAATTATATTTTTTTAGAAATCAAGCCTTTTGACAGAGATGTACCCGTCTCAGAAAGGAGAACTATTGAAAAAAGGCTTAAATTGGTGTCACTGCAAACTGGATCACTCCCATGACTAGCGCAGAGTGTTGATATTCACTCAAAATTTTATATTCCAAAACAAGTTGAGTCTTGAATTTCTTTTTAGTTTTAAAAAATATTTAAACTAGAAATTTAGATATAGAGTGTTAAGCGATCAAAGAATTATTGTGATAATCCATATAGATTTCCAGGTGATACTGTAACATTTCTGGCTTCTTAGTGGTGCACCAGGTTCGCCGAATCAGGCGATTGATATTTGCCCTCAACATCGCCAGGGTGTGATTGACACTAAAGAGCGGATCAAAGACCTTCTTTTTGAGTTCCCCTTGACCAGCCACACAAGCTCTTTCACTTTTATAAGTGGCGTGGGATGAATATTTGGGAAAGTACTTTCTAAAATAAATTGGATAAAGTTTGTGCTCATCGCTCTTAAGATAAGCCCCCTGCTTAATCACTGGTGCAATTTGTTTGAAGACATGCTCTAGTCCATCTTTATGTCGACTAGTGCGAAGCCCATACTTTTTGCGAGAGATAGCAGCAAGATGACCGGAGGCGGGAATGCGACTGACTGCTGCTGCTAAAAATCGACGATCCTCAGTGATAGCAACCGTGACACTTAGAGGCTTCAGCTTGGTGTGCTCAATAGTAATCAGATCATCTAGATAGACAACATTCACTTTTTTCTTGCCCAAATTTTCTAAAAACTGCTTTTGAGTTTGCCTTGCTTTACTTGCCCAGTAGATAAGCTTTCTTTTGACAGTTGCCCTACGTATATTGAGAAGTTTGGCGATTCGCCGTTGCGAAACTCCTGAGCATAATAACTTTTTAACTTGGCAGTTGATCTTTCTTTTGCGCTGACCAAAAGAAAGCGAAAAAGTTGCGCTGGAAAATTTTCGCTGGCAATGATTACAGCGATAGCATTGAATATGCCGGTGATCCGCCTTGCGATAGTATTTGCCGGCCAAGCAAACTTTGTCCGTTTTTTGATGAAATTTGCAGTTTAAATTGGGGCATCCGTATTTCATGCATCTTGACATGCAAGAGGGATGACTGGTTAGCGTTGGTTAAGTGGTTGAAATTAAAGAAGTGGCTTGTTGTGAGTTTCAATAAATTTAGTCGCTCAGTTGAGTCATTGATGGGGGCCAGTTTGGAGCTATTGTGATAATCAGGTGTAGTGTGGTACACTACATTGCGAGGTAAAATGGCAAAGTTTAAGTATATCGAATGGCTTGTGTCGTTTTTAGATTCATCAGATTTTTTCTTTTTTGAGTG
>SKGZ01000292.1 GCA_007117175.1 Bacteriovoracales bacterium
GCTTGAACATTTTATTGTACAGCTTAAGTCTCAAGAAAATAGCTATTGGAGACAGCACGAAAAATCACTTCTCGATACTTTGCGTTTAATTTGTCGTTGGGCCCTCACTCATGAGTCATGCTATGACAAGCATCTCCCGACAATCTTAGAAAAAATGATATCTGAAATGAATACTAAGAAAAATCTGAAAATTAAATTGAATAAAAAAAGTTTTAGTATCGCTGATGACATTCTTGGGCAAGTTCAAGAGAAAATCGGCACTTTAGAAAATACACAAATAGAGTGCTTTGAATCGGATGAGTCTATAGGAGTTGTTCTGGAGTCAGATCAAGGAATTTTAGACTCATCGTTAGATTCATTGTTGAGTCTAGTTGATCAAGTTTTTGAATCTGTAGTTGAAAATAATGAATGAACAAATAAAGAAAATTAAAGATAAATTAGAAAATCAGCGTCCTTATTACTGCGTTGGGAAGGTCTTATCCAGCCGTGGTACCGTTTATGAGGCAAGGTTAAGTAAAGCTTCAATTGGCTCTTCAATAGTTTTTGTCACTGAGGATGGTTGTCGTGTTGATGGAGAGGTTGTTTCAATCAAAGGTGATCATTGTTGCGTTATGCCCTATGATGATGTTAAGAATATTAATACTAATACAAAGATTTATTTAACAGATGATCAGTCTCATATTGGCCTTTCACCTGACCTACTTGGTCGAGTGGTTGATTTCAGGGCAAAGCCTATTGATAGCAAAGGTGAAATTAGCATCCAAGAAAAAAGATCAATTTTTGGAAAACCGCTGAATCCTATGGATAGAACTCCTGTTCATCAAGCTCTCGATGTTGGTGTCAACGCTATTAATGGTTTTTGTACAATTGGTCGTGGTCAAAGAATGAGTATTTTGGCGGGCTCAGGTGTTGGTAAGTCTGTTTTAATGGGAATGATGGCTAAACAAACGGAGGCTGATGTTATTGTCATAGCCTTGGTTGGTGAGCGTGGTCGGGAGGTTTTAGACTTCATAGAAACAGAACTGGGAAGTGAAGGATTAAAAAAAGCGATTTTAGTTGTGGCAACTTCCGATACATCGCCTCTTATGAAAATTAGAGCAGCATATACGGCGACAACAATTGCTGAGTACTTTCGCGACGGTGCCAAGAATGTTTTACTCATGATGGATTCCATCACACGTTTTGCTATGGCCTATCGAGAAATAGGTATGAGTGTTGGCGAGCCAATTGGACCAAAGGGCTATGGACCAACTGTCTTTTCTAAACTTCCTAAATTGATGGAAAGAGCTGGAACGGTTAAGACAGGTGGTTCCATCACTGGGATCTATACTGTTTTGGTTGAGGGAGGGGATATGGACGAACCCATTGCGGATGCCGTTCGGTCAATTTCTGATGGCCATATTGTACTCAGTCGTGAATTAGCTGCTAAAGATCATTATCCTGCAATTGATATCTTGAATTCCCTTTCGAGAGTGATGAACAAAGTGATTACTAGGGAACACTCTATTTTAAGTTCACATCTTAGAGATCTACTTGCAGAGTATCGTAAATCTGAAGACCTAATTAATATTGGTGCCTATGTAAAAGGTAGTAATCCTAAACTTGATAAAGCTGTTGCAGTTATTGAGGAGATTAATAATGTTTTAAAGCAGAGAAGTGATCAAGCGATTGAACCTCAAGAGCTTATAGACAAGTTTATCCAGATTGCACGCAATGCGGAAGAGGCTATTAATCCCAATGCCTTTAGTGAGGCGCAAGCATGAAGAATAACACTTTTCCCTTGCAAAAACTTTTAGTGGTTCATGAAGCAGATAAGAAAAAGAGACTGAATGAGTTATCTTTATTGAACCAAAAAAAAAGAAAACACGAAATTGAGATCAATGATGAAAAAAAACAAATTCAAAGTGTGACAGTTGATGATTTTAACTCCTATGCAAAAAGCTCAAATCAAGTGGCGCAATACCTAGAAGAGGTCTGTCAGCTTAAGCGTGAAAATATCAACAGACATGAGGCGGAATTAGAGAGTCTTAATAAAGACATAGCTTCTCTAATGCAAAAAGTCGTTGAGTTAGAAGAGAAAATTAAGGTCTTAACAAGAATGGAAGGTGAGTTTAAGCTTAAACGACTGAAGCAAAGAAATAAAAAAGAGTTAGAAATGTTGGAAGAACTACAGCAAATCTCTAAGCAAAATTTTTAAATTAGGCATAAAAATGAAGTACTTAATTTTATTAATTTCTTTTTCGAGCCTTGCAGAGAAAATTTATACTCAAGAAGAATTTGATCAACGTCTTTCTCAAGAAATAGAAAAAATCAAAAAGACTAGCGTTGTAGAGCTTACTGAGAACTTAATGCAAAAACAAAGAGAACTAGAACAAAAGGAAATAAAAATTAGAGCAATGCAAGATGAGTTACAACACAGTCAAAAAGACTTAGAGAATAGAATTGCCGAGTTTGATAAAGAGCAAGAAGAGTTCCTAGGCTGTATTGTCAGGAATAAAGATGAGATCAATAGTCGAGTAAAGAGGTTAGTTGAAGTTATTTCTAATATGTCAGCTGGTAAAGCTGCTGATTTAATCTCAGTGCAAGATCCAGCAGTGACCCTTCAGCTTTTACCACTATTGGATACCACTAAAGCGGCTAAGATTTTTAATGCCATGGATAAGGAAAAATCTGCTGAGCTGCAAAAATTGTACATTGATATGAAAAAATAGACCATTGCGTTATAATGAGAAGATATGAGAATTGACTCACAAGTTTTTCAATCAGAACCACAAGAGCAACAGTTGGCCAGTCATGCATTGATGCTTGATGGTCAGCAAGAAGGGCAAAAAGATGGATTTCAATCTTTGATGAGCCAATTGATGTCAGCTCCTCAGCTTGCAGAATCTCCAATGATGCAATCAGAAAATTTTAACCAAGAGAATAAACAAAACTTTCTGAATGGGCGGCATCAAAATCTACTGGCAAATGATAGTGAGCAAATGCAAGAACTTCACTTACGACCAGCAGGCCTTGAGTCTGACTTAGATAAAATAGCCCAAGTCCTACGTCAGCAGTTGGGTGGCAAGCAGCAGTTTGTTCAAGGGGACTCTACTGCTTTGCAAAGTGAAGTCGACAACTTCCATCCTGAGTCCATCGAAAAATTTTCGGAATATCTCTTAAAAACCATGCCGGAAAAAGAACCGACTCAACTAGAGACCGCCAAAGTTTTTGCTCCTAAGAGTCTTGATCTCAGTTCGGTGCAACCTAATAATAAAGTCCTGATAGATCAAATTATTCATTATATTGATAAGTCAAAACTTAACTTAAATTCTAAGGTTAACTTTCAAATAGACCATCATGAGTTCGGAAAAATTGATGTACAATTGCATAAAGATAGTGAGCAGCAATTACAGGTCAGTTTTATAACTGATGCAAAATCGGCACAAAAAGTTTTAAACGACAGCAGGGAGATACTCATTTCAAGGCTTGAGCAAGACGGTTTTAAAGTCCAAGATTTTGTTGTTGAAATGAGCAAGGGAAA
>SKGZ01000258.1 GCA_007117175.1 Bacteriovoracales bacterium
GTTTTTAACCTTATTACAGATTTACTATACTCAGTGGTTGATCCCAGAGTGAAAATTCAATAGGAGATGAGTTGATGGCAGAGCAGGTTAAAGCAAAATCCCTATGGCAAGATGCAATCACTCGCTTAATGAGAGATAAGATTGCAGTAGCCTCTTTTGTGATTATTCTTATTTACACCATAGTTTCAATTCTGGCCTACTTTGGTCTGATTGCAGCGGATTGGAATCAAGAGGTGGCTTCTTCCTATCAGGCGCCATCTTCGGATCTGTGGATGGGGGCAGATATTTTTGGTCGAGATGTTTTTAAGAAGGCAATTTTAGGAACCCAAATTGCCATGTCTGTTGGTCTGGTCTCTACTTTGATCTCCATACCAGTGGGATTAACCCTAGGAGCTTTAGCGGGTTATTTCGGTGGATGGGTGGATGAGTTCATCGTTTGGTTTTACACCACTTTGTCATCGATTCCTAATATTATGCTATTAATTTCTATTACTCTGATTATGGGTAAGGGGCTGACTGCAGTTTATATTGCTCTTGGTTTAACTTCTTGGGTGGGCCTTTGCCGTATGATACGGGGAGAGGTCATTAAACATAAAAACAGAGACTATGTACAAGCAGCAGCGGCCATGGGAGGAGGGCATTTTCGAAAGCTTTTCACTCACATTGTGCCCAATGTTTTTCACCTGGTGATTATTGATACCTCCTTACGTTTTCAAGTGGCTATCAAATCAGAGGTGATTTTATCTTATTTGGGGCTGGGAGTGCAAGACCTTCCCAGCTGGGGGAAAATGATTGATGATTCAAAATTGGAATTAGCCAGAGGGGTTTGGTGGCAATTAGCAGCCGCAACCTTTGCGATGTTTTTTGTGGTTTTAGCTTTTAATTTACTTGGAGATGCTTTAAGAGATGCGCTTGATCCAAAATTAAAAGGAAAGGATTCTTAAAATGAGTGAAATCGTTTTAGATATTAAAAATCTTTGTGTTGATTTTAACACTGAAAATGGTTTAGTCAGGGCGGTGGATCACCTTAATTTCTCCATCCCCAAGGGGCGCACGGTTGGTCTGGTGGGAGAGTCCGGTTCTGGTAAAAGTGTCACTTCTCTGGCCATTATGGGGCTACTTCCTACTCCCCGGAAATTTGTGAATGGAGAAATATTTTTTAAGGGTGAAGACCTTTTGCAAAAAAGTGAATCACAGATGAGATCGATTCGCGGTAATAAAATTGCCATGATCTTTCAAGAGCCTATGACCAGTTTAAATCCAGTTTTTAATGTGGGCTCACAAGTAGCGGAATCCTTGCAAATACATTTAAAATTAACACGAAAACAGGCCTGGCAAAGGGCGATTGAACTTCTGGATCAAGTTGGTTTACCTCAACCGGCGCAAAAGGCAAAAGCTTACCCTCACGAACTTTCAGGTGGTCAAAAACAGCGAGTGATGATTGCCATGGCCATGTCTTGTGAACCTGAGCTTTTGATATGCGATGAGCCCACCACCGCTCTAGATGTGACCATTCAAAAACAAGTGTTAGATTTAATGCTAGATCTACAGCAAAAATATCAAATGAGTATGCTCTTTATTACTCATGATCTGGGAGTAGTGGCTGATCTGGCTGATCAAGTGGTGGTTATGTATAAGAGTAAGATGGTGGAGAGTGGGCAGAGTCAGCAAGTCTTTCAAAAACCAACTCATCCTTATAGCAAAGGTCTTATTGCTTGTAGACCGCAACTTGGAAAAAACCCAGAGCGTCTCTTAACGGTTTCTGATTTTATGGACGAAGAGGGCAATGAGAAAAAAATTGATCTTTCTCAAGTTCAAGTCTTTGAGCGAACAGCTTATAATGAAAAAGATGATCCATCAGAAGTGCTTTTAAAAGTTCAATCTTTGAAGACCTATTTTCCTGTCAAAGCGGGGTTTTTTAAAAGAACAGTGGATCATATCAAAGCAGTTGATGATGTTAGCTTTGAATTAAAAAAAGGTCGAACTCTAGGCCTAGTTGGTGAATCAGGTTGTGGAAAAACCACTCTTGGAAGAACAATTTTAAGGTTAATTGAACCAACTGCCGGAGCAGTTTATTTTAAAGGACAAGATGTTGCCAAAATGCCTGCTGAGCAGTTGCGCAGGGCCAGAGCGCAAATGCAGATTATTTTTCAAGATCCTTACTCATCATTAAATCCAAGACATAATATTCAAACAATTTTAACCGAGCCTATGGAGATACACTCTATTGGGGCAAATTCCAAAGAAAGAAGAGAGAGGTCAGCATACCTTCTTGAAAAAGTTGGGTTAAGTGGAGCTCAACTAAATCGCTATCCCCATGAATTCTCCGGAGGGCAAAGGCAGCGAATTTGTATTGCCAGGGCCTTAACTCTTAATCCTGATTTTATTGTCTGCGATGAGTCTGTTTCAGCTCTTGATGTTTCAGTGCAAGCACAAGTGCTCAATCTTTTGCTTGATCTACAAAAGGAGTTTGGACTGACTTATATTTTTATTTCCCACGATTTAAGTGTGGTTAACTTTATTTCTGATGAAGTGGCAGTGATGAGAAATGGTCAAATCGTAGAAAAAAGATCGGCCATTGAGATCTATCAAAACCCGCAACATGCCTATACTCAAAAGCTTTTGTCGGCCATTCCTGAAGGCAAAAGTTTTATTTCGGCCTAATAAGGCATAGACAGAAGATCACTGAACTCAACTATGCCCTTTTTATATTCTTTTTAGCATGAATATTTTCAGTTCCTTATGAGAATTGACGATAAGTTCAAGAGGACTTATTGGACAAAATGAAAAAAGAAAAAATTGATTTAACACAATTAGAAAAAATGGATTTTTGCTATGGCAATCTTTATATTCAGCTGAAATTGAACCAGCGGATGATCAAAATTGCCAGTTGGGGAGATTTTATTGATGAGATTGATACTGCAAAGTACAAATCAAGAGGTGAATTCTACTTTGAAGACTTTCGTTGCCAGCAAACCGGCCAAGTTTTAGCTGAATGTTTGGAAGTTCTTGGTGGTTTTGCAATGCAAACTGAAGTGACCAAAGCGAGAGCTCAAATCATAACGTTGATAAATGAAGATAATTATTATTCCTTAGCCTCTCAGCTGCATGAGCGTTTGATGTCACGTGCAGACTTTGAAACATATAAAATTATGGGAGCAACACTGTATCAACTGGCACTGTTAAGAGCAGTGACTCATTTTCAATTCCTCCTCAAAACAGGATATGACTCATTATCTATTTTAGAAAAATACTTTAGATTACACTTTGATTTTTTGTTTCATCAAGATCAAATTTTAAATTGGGGATATCGTGATTGGCATAATCAAACACAAACAACCAGCTTTGAAGTTGAATCATGGATTGGAGAAGATTGCTTTTCTTATTTGATCCGCTATTGGGAATTGATCAAAAGTAATAAAGTCGTGAATAAAAATCTTCTTAATGATGCTGATCAATCATTTATTTTGACTTGTCAGCATATTAGCTATCAAGGAAAGGAGCGTGACCTGGCGAAGTCCTATAAAAAAATCCAAGATTACTTAACAGCTCGATTCTTATTAAAAATTGAACCTAAGCAAGAGGTAGCCTCATGAAGATAGCCCTTCTTGTGAGCGATCAATGTAACTTGACCCCAGAGCAACTTCAAGTTGATGGCCGAGATGTTATTGTGAAGTATGATTTTAATGATAAAGTGGATTATCTTATTACAGATGATCAAAAATTACTGAGTCAAATCATCAAAGGAGAGATAGCCGCTAATTTTAAAATCATTGCTATTGGTTCAGATCTTTATCTTTATGAAAATTGGGGTGATTATTTGGCTGCCAATGGACATGCAGTCATTCCGCGAAGAAAGTTAAATAAAGCTGATATAGACCAGATTAACCTAGTTTTAAGTGAAAATATAAGTGATCACCTGGTAGATCTTTTTCCTGAAAAGGAATTAAAAATTCAAGAGCACAAGATTACACATTGGGGCAGAATTGGTTTTGGCTTTGACTTTATTACCTTGGGTTCTTATCAAGCAAAAGTTGACAGTTTAGCCGTTCGAGGATTTCTAGATCTTCTAACCGCTTTTTTATTAGAATACCATAGTTACAAAGATGAAATTCTACCGATGCATATTGAATGTGCTCAAGCAAAAGATGAGTTTCACTTGCTTCTATCCTTTCAATCAAACCCAGAAGAAGTCGATGCGATCTTTGAACAATTTTATATTACCTATGGTCAAGAAATGTGGCCCAAATCTCTTCTGCTTTGGGTTGAGAGACTCTCAATCTACCATGTTCAATCTGTGAACAGAGTTTACTTCCTGGCTAGTTGGACCCAGTCTTTTAGCAAAGAGGATGGACAATATCCAGCTTTTTGTTTTCAAACAATTGATGGACTAAAAGCATGGCAGGGCAGTACTCAAGCTAGCTACAAAGAGGGAGAGAGCTTTGAAGATCTAGAAAAAACACTAGATTCAGTTAGTTTTATCAGGGAGAAAAAAAGCCTTGCTCAGAATCTTTTTGCTGATGAGAAAGGGGAGATTATCTCTCAAAAACCACAGGAAATACTACAGATTTTTGAAAAAACAAAGGATGTTGAAGACCCCGAAGAGTTGGTTAATATGATCAAGTCTCAGGGAGTGGAAGAAGAACAAGTTCAGGTTATTCGCAGCAAGGTGGAGAGTCTTAAAAAGGATGAAAGAGCTTACAAAGCTTTAAAGTCAGTTTGTGAAGATAAAGAAGAAGTACAAAAAATCCAAGGACAAGCAGAGGATGAGTTTAAGAGTACTGTGATTGGAGGCTTAGCGGAGTCACTCAGTCAGAAAATGAATTCAGTTGAAAAAATTCGAGGTTTAAAAGAAAAAGCTGAAGAGGTGATACGCATTTCAGGTCATGGCAATGCAGAAGAAATGCAGGATTTTACCAGCAGGTTTTTTGAGAGCGTCAAAAGGAACACCAAGGATAAGAAGCCAGATAAGGTGGTGATCAGCAAATGCTTAGCTGAAATTATGGAGGAAAAACCTCCTGCTCAATTGATTCGCGGCTCAAGGGAGCAACAAAAACAGTTTAAGCAAATGATTGCACAATCTTTGGGAATTGATGAACAAGAAGTCGATAAAATCATTGTTCGGGGGGAGAAGCATTCCAATGAGTATGAAAAGGAGTTAACAGCAGAGAAGGTCATTGAGCGTAGCCAAAAGCCAGATGAAGATGACTTGATTGAAGTGAAGTCATTACAAGAGAAACTAGCAAATGGTCAGCAACTTGACTCAGCTGAGCTTAGCTATGTGTCAAAACTTAATAAAGAAACTGAAAAGTATAAAAAAGAGTTAGCAAAAGTTAAACGCAAGTATGGTAAGTTCCAGAAAGCGTTAAATGTAGAGAACCTGAATATAAAGAAAGAACTACAAACGGCTGAAAAAATTATTAAACACAAAGATGTGACCATTAAGGGGCTAGAGAATAATATTGAACAAATAAGAAAAAAAGAAGAACAAGATCAAAGAAAAGAACAAATTCTTTCTGAAAAACTGAGAGAGGCTGAAGCGAAAAAACAAGAATCCTTTAAAGAAATTGAAATGCTTAAAAAGGAAAAGCGCAAGGGAGAGTTAGATCTTGAAAAGACAGAGGAGAAGCTAGAGGATCTCAACCCGGAGGAATTTAATAAGAAAGCTAATGAAGAAATAGCCAAAGCAAGACAAAAAAGTTTAGAACTGCAAAAACAATTACAAGAAGAAAAAATCAATGCACAAAAAGAAATAGCTAAAGCTAAAAAGGAAGCGTTGGATTTAAAGTCAGAGCTTCGACAAAAAGATGCCCTCCTGCAGAAAATGAAAAATTCTCAAGCTAGCTCTCAATCACAATCAAATTCGAATAATCATCAAGCAGATGTCATCCCTCTGAAAAAGTTTCAACAGTTGGATGGCAATTATAAGAAAATCCAAAAAGACTATGCCGTCAGCTTAAAAGAGAATGGAGAGTTTAAAAAAGAGGTCCTTGTTTTAAAGAAAACCAAGACTACTTTGGAAAATAAACTTAAAACACTGGAAAAAGAGCTGGAAAGATTGAAGAAGGAAGAGAAACGCAGCGCGTAATTGATTGCCAGAGTCTTCTGTATTTGCTTTAATACATCTCACGTGCCCAAATGGTGGAACTGGTAGACACGCTAGGCTTAGAACCTAGTGCGAAAGCGTGGGGGTTCGATTCCCTCTTTGGGCACCATTGACTACAGTGTTTGAATCACAGTGTTGAAACCACAGACAGGCATTAAGTGTGAAGAGAGAGAGGTCCTTCTTCCAAAAATAACTCTAAATTTGTAACTTTCACTCCCCCTGGTCCGGGGTAAGCAGTGTCTACTTGTGCAATTAACCACATTTCATCAGGTTTTAAAAATTTTACCGAGTTCCAAAATCCTTTTTCAAGCCTTGGTGATGTTGAACATTTTATTTCGATTGCAATTTTTTTTGTACCTTTTTCTAAAACAAGATCAACTTCATTACCGCTAGAGTCTCTAAAGAATGAATAACGCCAATTTGGCGCATTCATGATTATATTTTCAATAATGTAAAACTCAAATGAATGACCGACGACAGGATGACCAAGCAGTGAGTTCATTTCTTCAACTTCAAGTAAAGCATGAAGCAACCCAGTATCTCTAATATACACCTTCGGAGACTTAATAAGCCTCTTACCTTCATTTGAGAAGTAGGGCCGCAGAGTTTTAATGACAAATGTTTGTTCTAATATATCAATATAAGACTTTATTGTATGGTGGGTCACATCTAGTGAGCGACCTAGGCTTGAATAGTTTATGACTTGCCCATGAGTGTGAGCGAGCATTCTCCAAAAACGATCTAAGGTAACTGCTGGGATTGTAAAACCAAGTTGAGGTAAGTCTCTCTCGAGAAAAGTTTTGATATAATCATTTCTCCAATAAATGGATTCTTCTATTCTTTTTTGTAAAATTGATTTGGGGTACCCTCCCTTTAACCAATGGTCATAGAAGGAAACTTCTCCTTTAATTTCATTAAAATGAAAAGGTGTAATTTCAATATAGGCAATTCTCCCTGCTAATGTTTCACTACTTTGTTTTATTAAATCTCTTGATGCTGATCCTAAAATTAAGAATTGTGCATTCCTATCATTCTCATCGACGTAACTTCTTATGGCCTGAAATATATCAGGCATCATTTGAATTTCATCAAGGCAAATGAGTTTGGACTTATTTTGACTTAAAAAAAGTTCAATATCGTTTTCAATTTTTCGTCTATCGGTCTGTTTTTCCAAGTCTAAATATATCGAGTTGGGATATTTCTCCAATACTAATTTAGCAAGAGTTGATTTGCCTACCTGCCTCGCTCCTAACAAAGCAACAACAGGATTATGCTTAAGGCGTGTTTCTATTGTCGCTTGGAATTGTCTTTTTATTTTTTTTGTCATTTGGAAATAGTAGTTCTAATTTGCAAAAAAGTCAAGAAGGCTTGTAATTTCGGGTAGATATCACATGAATATCCTTCTGGGCACCATTCACTTTGCAAACTGGCCCCCTTCAATGACTCAATTAAACGACTCAGTTTATTGAAACTCATAACAAACCACCTCTTTAATTTCAATTACTTACTCAAAGCCAACCTGTCGTCCCACTTGCATGTAAAGGTGCATGAAATACGGCTGCCCCAATTTGAACTGCAAATTTCACCAAAAAACAGACAAAGTTTGCTTTGCGGGCAAATACTATCGCAAGGCCGATCACCGGCATATTCAGTGTTATCGCTGTAATCATTGCCAGCGAAAATTTTCCAGCGCAACTTTTTCTTTGGCATTTGGTCAACGCAAAAGAAAGATTAACTACCAAGTTAAAAAGTTATTATGCTCAGGAGTTTCTCAACGGCGAATCGCCAAAATTCTCAATATACGTCGAGCAACGGTGAAGAGAAAGCTCATCTACTGGGCGAGTAAAGCAAGGCAAACTCAAGAGCAGTTTTTAGAAAACTTGAGCAAGAAAAAAGTCAACATTGTCTATCTTGATGATCTGATTACCATTGAGCACACCAAGCTTAAGCCTTTAAGTGTTACGGTTGCCATCACTGAGGATCGTCGATTTTTAGCAGCAGCAGTGAGTCGCATTCCCGCCTCGGGTCATCTTGCTGCTATCTCTCGCAAAAAGTATGGGGCTCGCCCCAGTCGACATAAAGAGGGATTGGAGCAAGTCTTTAAAAAAATTGCACCAGTCATTAAACAGGGAGCCAATCTTAAGAGCGATGAACACAAACTTTATCCACTCTATTTCAGAAAGTACTTTCCAAAGCATTCTTCTCACGTCACTTATAAAAGTGAGAAAGCTTGTGTGGCCGGTCAAGGGGAATTAAAAAAGAAGGTCTTTGATCCGCTCTTTAGTGTCAATCACACCCTGGCGATGTTGAGGGCAAATATCAATCGCCTGATTCGGCGAACCTGGTGCACCTCCAAAAAACCAGAGATGTTGCAGTATCATCTGGAAGTCTATATGGATTATCATAATAGCTCTTTAGTTTGTTAATACTCATGATCTGAATTTCTAGTTCAAATCACTTCCAAAAACTCAAAAGCAACTCGACTCCCAATCTATATTAAAAAATGAAATCTTGACCGAATATTAATACTCTGCACAAGTCAGGGGTGTGGGCCAGTTTGCAAAAAACTCATAAGATGATGAGGTAATCATCTTCATAGATGTCTGTAATCATCTCATCAGTAAACTTCTTTGAAGTTGCTGGCATAACCCGTCTTTCGAGATGTTGAATTGATTGAGCGAAGTGGTAAAGAGATTCTACTTGTTGCTTTGGTATTGAAAAAGGTGGGCCTAAGGTAGTGTTTTCACCATAGTCAAAAGTGACCAGTAAAATTACGCCACCTGGTCTCATGATATTGCGGCATTGCTCAACGTAGGGTATGCGCAGCTCACTTGGCAGAGCAACTAGGGCGGCGCGATCAAAGATAAAATTAAAGTGTTCACTGGCAGTTGGAAAAAGCTCACTGCTCTTAAAGAAATCAGCCACGTGAAGCTGCAGTGCTAAGCTTTTTGATTTTGAATGATCCATGAACGAGCAATGTTCTTTTTTAAATGAGGCAATCGCTGTTTCAGAAAGTTCGACTCCAACCACAGTTGCAGGTATGTTCTCCTGCCTAAAATAATTGTAGAGCCACTTCATATCAAGACTTTTTCCACAGAGCGGAAAAAGTGCTCGCAGTTGTTGAGTCCCATGGAGCCTTTGAGCCGCGTGGGCAATTGCACCAGGTCCATGATTAACAAGTGCAGGGTGATACTCGTCTTTATGAAAGCCAATATCACCTTGCTCCCATTTATCATGCCAAAAACTTTGCCATTCTTTATTCATTGCTATGAGTTTCTTGGTCCTCTCCATCATTTCCAATGGCCTCAACTGGGCAAGTACTCAAAGCATTTTCACAAGCTTCAATTTCTTCTGCAGTTTGAGGTTGTTTGATCACATAGGCGTGCCCGTCATCATCATTCATGATAAAAAAACCGGGGGCTTCAATGCAGCAGGCGTCGCAAGCAATGCACTGATTGTCTACGTAGTAAGCCCCAGCAGTATTAAGTGAAAATCTTTCTTTGAATTCGGCCATTATGTTTATTGAACTCTTCGCAAACTCACTTTGTATTGATCGCGTAATTTTTCCATGATTTTTTGTGAAATTTGCTGTTGAGTTGTGTTTTCTAATTGTCTTTGTAAAGATTCAAATCCTTCTTGATCCAGCTGAGGAGGTGAGATTCTTTTTTGTTTGGAGAAGATTAAAGTTTGATTTTGATTGGTGGTAAACTTTTTGAATTCTCCTTCTTCCAGGGAGAAGAGTTCTTCGATTTGCTCGTCTCTGTCCAGTCCTAATTCATGAGCGGAGTTATTGAGAAAACTAAGAGTAAAGTTTTTCTCCAACTGAGCATTGTTAGACTTAAGATATTTTTCAAGTTGGGAGATCTGATTAGCCTTGATGTACTCACTGGCTTTTTCACTTATTTCTTTGAGTTTTTCTTGGAATTGATCTGATTTTCGGTCTTGCAGGTACTCTTTAGAGAGTTCTTGCTGGACAGAAGCTAACTCTTTTTTTTGCTCAGCTTTCTTTTGTTGAACGTAAAGGATGTGAACTCCGTACTCGGTTTGTACTGGATTAGAAATTGTACCTGCAGGCAGATCAAAGGCAACTTGTTCAAAGTCAGGAACCATCATGCCCCTTTGTACCCAACCAAGGTCTCCTCCCTTTTCTTGAGAGCCTGGGTCTTGCGAGTGTTTGCGTGCCTGGGCGGCAAAGTTTTTCTTTGTCAGTTTTGATTTGATCTCTTTAGCTCTTTGCAGAAGTTGTTCTTCACTTTCATCTTCTTGTTCTTGCAACAGAATGTGGCTGACAAGTACTTGTTCCGGTTGGTAATAGCGATCCATGTTTTGTTGATAAAGATCTTCTATTAATTGTTGGGAACTTTCATCAGCTATAAATGCGTTAATCTCATCAGTTGAGATCTGAATTTGAGCTTTGACTTCTTGATGGTCAATTTGAATCTTGATCATTTCCAACCCACCCTCTTTGATTTGGTGAAAACGCTCTAAATAGTTTCGTGAGATAGGAATATTCTGGATAGGAGCAAAGGCTTTTTTGGCCTTAATTTCCTGTCTGAATTGTTCTTCAAACTGAGCGGGCGTTAACCCATTTTGCTGTAAAAGGTTACGGTAGAGATCAACGCGAAACTGTCCATCTTTGACAAAGTAGGGGGTGCTTTTTATGGCAGATGCGATCTCTTTTTTATCGGGGGCAATAGAGAACTCTCGAGCGAATAAAACAAGAAGCTTTTGCTGAACAATTTGTTCTAGAGCATTTTGCTTTAGCCCAAATTGTTCAATTTGTTGGCGGGTAGGCTCTTGGCCTCCAAAAAGCTGAGCGTAGCGAGAAAGGAGTGATTGGTAGGCCATAGAGTATTCCCTTTGGGTGATTCTCAGAGGGCCGACAGATCCCATATCATCTGGACTGGAAAAACGTGCACCAGGGTCTGCCTGTTGAAAAAGAAAGGAGACTACTAATGCCAGTACGATAAGAGTGACAAGGTATTGAGAGGTCTTGGTTTGAAACTTGCTCATAGGGATCCTTTTTTTATTAACAATGCTAACTATCTTAGCCTAGCACTGAGGTTAGCGTAAAGCCTTGATATTTAAAATAAGTTGTGAATACTCAGGGCTTTGAGTAGTATTTTAGATGAGACTCTATTTTGAGAGGTAAATTTGTTTATTTCATCTAAGGAAAAAGCTCAAGGTCGAGTTTTTTTGATCAACAATATCGTTTGTTTTGCACTCTGTATTGTGGTGGCAACACGTCATCAGTGGAAGCCTGGTGAACTTAGTTTTTTTGACTCAATTGTTTTAGAGCTTTTTGCCTCTTTGCAAGAAGGGGCAAGTGGAGTTAAAACTCAGAGTTCTCAATTGATAGATCACTATTTTTTCCTTGTTGATACACGAAAGGAAAATGAAAAGCTCAGACATGAAATTGCGATATTAAATGAACAACTTTTTGAAAAGCAATCCTTGGTTGATGAGAACCAAAGACTTAAAGAATTACTTAACTTTGGAGATGAGCTGAAGTTTAACCGAGTGATGGCGCAAGTGATTGGGTGGGACATTGCTAATGAATTTAGAGTCCTCAGAGTGAATAAGGGGAGCAAACACGGCATTAGGCCTCGAATGACGGTTATGACTGCTGCCGGCTTGGTCGGCTATACATATCAAGTTGCTCCCAATTACACTGATATCCTCACAGTCCTTAATCAAAATAATAGAGTGGATGTTTTAGTGCAAAGAACAAGAGCATTTGGAGTGATTGAGGGAGCAGGTAGTCACTATGGTGTGATGAAGTATGTTGAGCGAAATCAAGTTATTGAGGAAGGAGATTTGCTAATAACAGCAGGTTACGGGGATCTCTATCCAAAAGGTATTCGCGTAGGAACAGTGCAGAGGATTCGCAAGGATGACTTTGCCCTTACTCAGGATGTTCGCATTAAACCTTTGGTTGATTTTCAAAGTTTGGAGGAAGTTTTGATCTTAACTTCTGAGAAAGAGGAAGAAAAAGATGATTAAGTATAGTCGAGCAGAACTCACACTTGCAATGTTGCAGACTGTGCTCTTGATTGTTTTTTTCAATGTACTCATGGCAACAGTTCTACCGAGCTTTCAGCTTTATTCCGGTCGTTTTTCAGTCAGTGTGATGGTTGTCATTTTTTTATCTCTTTTTGTGAGAAATCTATTTTTACCCTTCTTCATATTAATTCTTTTGTATATTCATTCATTTTTTACAATTGAGCCTTGGGCAATAGCCGGACTGAGTGCGCTGACATTATGTGCTTTAATAGGTGCAGTTCGCCATTTATTGAATTTTAGGAGTCGTGTTTCAATAGCCCCTGTCACTTTTTTGGGGTATTTGCTTTGGTATTTTATTTTGGGCTTATTACTTTCATTTAAGACTGGTGAGTTTAATATTCTTGTCTCTTACCTTGTGGATGGGCTATGGAGCGGTGCCATCTTATCGCTGTTTTCACCATTTATTTTTATTTTTTTAGACTATATTTGGAAAATTAAGCGCTCTGCCATGGGAGTTTTATAGAATGATCGGACAAGAAGAAATTGTTCGCTCCCATGAGACTCGAATCTATCAACTCAATATTATTATTATTGTCGCTTTTTTTTTAGTTTTAGGAAGACTTTGGTACTTGCAACTTTTTAGAGGGGACCTTTTCCTTCGTTACTCTATAGAAAATCGCTTGCGTGAAGAGATTGTGTTAGCTCCACGA
>SKGZ01000273.1 GCA_007117175.1 Bacteriovoracales bacterium
ATGATCAGGGTGGATTTGATTACTTAGGCTACACCACGATCCAAGCTCCCCATTTCAACGGCAATATGATTTTAGGCTTGATGAATTTTCATCATCAATCAATGGTAAGCGTTATTGTCTCTAACGAAAATAACGGCTCTGAACGGGCCATTGTTCATCTTTCTCTGGATAATGTGATTAACAATCTATCCAGCGGCTCTCCTTTATAGTAAAATTAATTAACAAATTTTAATTTTGCTGCCATAAAGACAAGGACAAGCTGATGTTCACTATATGCCGTCTCATGTTCATTATTCTTATGGGTGTTGCCCATGCCTCTGATAATGAAAGGGGCCTTGGCCATATCGCCAGTATTTATATTTCTGAGACATTTTTAAATCAACAACTGGCAGAACACTTTGCAGACTCCGAGCTAATTAAAAAAATTGCTTTTGAATTTGATCGAGACCAGCAAATTATTTTCTTAAAAGGCCGCTTGCAATTACCAATTGATGATCTTAAGGCCAAGGGTCTTGATCCCAATTTAATGCAATTTAATTTCAAATTAAGCATCCAGCCAAAGCTGGTGGATAAGGAATACCTTGTTC
Organism: Bacteriovoracales bacterium; assembly: GCA_007117175.1. Taxonomy (GTDB): domain Bacteria; phylum Bdellovibrionota; class Bacteriovoracia; order Bacteriovoracales; family Bacteriovoracaceae; genus SKGZ01. Next base: position 588 of record SKGZ01000273.1, read on the forward strand.
TGGAGTTTCCACTGTCTCAAACCTACTTTTACCCCGCAAACTCTCAAAATCCCGAACGTGACCGAGTGATTATTCCCGTACAACTCTTATCTTTGGGAGTAGCCTCGATTCGCGGCTACCTCTCTGCTTTATCGGGCGATTTTACTAGCTTTGAAAGAAAGGATAAAAAACTAAACGCATTGCTTGTAGGAGTTGAGAGAAATCTTGCCATTGAAAAAAACCAAGACGCCCTCAAGTACTTACGGCGTGAGAAGAAGTCATTAGAACTGCAAATTGCCGCCAATCTCTTAGAAAAAGAAAAGTTTACCGAAACATCAATGGCACTTTCCAGAATTCTAGGAAGTGATGATTCTCAAGAACAGGGGCCGAGAATTAATCTCAATGAAGAAATCAAGGCTCGAGATAATGCTATTATGCTAAGAATGAATGTTAAAAATATTGTTCCCTATTTAAAAGATATCGAGCTCGGGAAAATTAGAATTGGGCAAAATACTAAAGATGATCACAAGGAGAGCTATCTTATTTTCTACCTAAAAACAAACATGTTAAATCCACCAGAAGTGACTATGAAGGTTCCTCATACATCTATCAGTAAATTCACGACACCTCCTGCCATTGCCATTCGATTAAATCAAATCCTATTAACGTCTGATATCTTCAGTAAAAAAGATGAACAGCAGCTCAGTGAAAACAATATACGAGATTTTCACATCACCTTTCAAGATGATGGTGTTCACCTCAAAGGTAAGGTGAGAAAATTTATATTTACTATTCCATTTGATGCTCTTGTGGATTTTGTTTCCACTGAACCTGATGAGTTTTTAGTTAAAATTCGTAATATCGAAGTCTTTATGTTTGATCTTAAATTTCTATCACCCATCGCTCTTAGAATTCTGAGAAATCGTCTGAACAAAGTTTTTGAGGGTCTGTGTCAGTTTCAATACATTGGAAAAAAGGATAATGCCAGCGCACTTAAGGTACGTGTTGACTCGGCTAAGCTGATTCCCGCTTTTCCCGGAATGCATCTGGTTGACGTCAGAGTTCGTGACGGAAACTTTATGTTTCGTATGGGATATCTTTAGAAATGCAAGGATAAAGGCTAACCCACTGCCAAATCTATCTTGCTAACTAGCTTAATTAAAACAAATTTAGCATTTTAATTCTCCATTACAACCTAATATCCTTGTATTACCTCTGCTTATCGAATACAAAGTTATTATTCTGTTTTGTATTTTTTGTCTGAATGTTTCTTTCTTAAAATCCTAAACAATTAACTTAATTCGCTAATAGGCTATATTAGCATACGGAGGACTCTATGAGCACGAAGATTTATGTAGGTAACTTAAGCTACAACATTAACAACCAATCACTTGAAGAAGCATTTGCTGCCTTTGGCACCGTTGAATCATCAAAGGTCATTATTGATCGCGATACCAATAGAAGCAAAGGTTTTGGCTTTATTGAAATGTCTTCACAGAGTGAATGTGAAAACGCCATTGTGGCACTCAACGGAACTGACCTAGACGGTCGTCAGATGAATGTTTCCATTGCCAAGCCAATGGTTCCAAGACAGAATCGTTACTAGTTTAAAGTCTAAACTTTATACACCAACGAGCAATTCTCTTCTAATCAGGGAGAATTGCTCGCTTTCCGTATAATCGGGAAATCGTCCAGGTTTCTCTCATTCCTCTTAATAAGACAAGTGCTTTTGCTTATAATATGATATACAATACACCTATGGATTTAAGACAGACATTAAAAACCGTTCATCAGATATTTCATATCAATGAAATTAACCACGCACTCATTGGTGGTCTTGGCTTGGCATGTTATGGGTCCACCCGAGCAACTGTTGATCTGGACTTACTCATTGATGAAGTTGATAGATCCAAAGCAAAAAAACTCTTGCTAAAAAATGGCTTTTCTTTAGCAAATGAAACAGAGGAGGTTTTACAGTTTTCAGGGCTTGGTCTTGTTGACCTCCTGGTAGCTCGACGTCCAATTTCCAAGGAAATATTAAGACTCTCACACGAAGGCGGACCCGAGGGAATAAAGTATGTTCGCCCTGAAGATTTAATTGGTCTTAAAATACAAGCTTATAAAAATGATAAGACTCGTGAATTTCAAGACAAAGCTGACATCCAATATTTGATTGAATCTCAAGAAAATCTAGATTGGCGATTAATTAAAAAGTACGCTGATCTTTTTGATGAATGGGAGGTGATTATTGCAATCAAAAAAAATGTTAAACCTTGATTCGTATTTTAATTTTTTGAAACAATACTTTTCCCTTTTCAACATTTCAAAAATCAAGAGAAAAAAAATAACTGGTGATAGCTTTAAATTATAGCAATCTACACTTTGGCGGCACTCGCTTTTAGGGTCGGCTCCCTCTTGCTTAATGAGAGGTTCGACTTAATTAAGTAATTGATATTATAAAAATTTCTCTGCTTGTTTATGTCCGTGGGCAGCCATCCATATTTGTCGTACAATATTGGATATGTATCCAAGAAAAATTAATCGTATCCGTTCCATGAACCTGCGTGATATCAACTAAGTTTTCCTTTATAATGTCGCCTCAGTATTTACAGGAGGCTGATATGATCGATATTCAAAAACTAAAAGAAGATGTTGAAAATTGGAGAAAAAGCAAAAAATCATTGCAAGAACGAATGCCAGAGGATCTAAAGAAAAGAATCTTTGATGGAGTCAATCACTACTCCATCTCGGAGCTACGCCAGAGGCTAAATTTAAATCACGATTTTTTTAATCAAAAACTCTACAATAAAAAAACAAAAAAATCAGCACCTCGTTTTGTACAGACTCAGCTCTCGGAGACTGTTCCTTCCATACAATCTCTACGCACTGTTAAGCTTCAGATTGGCAATATCAGCTTAGAGATTACTGGTTAATGATC
>SKGZ01000123.1 GCA_007117175.1 Bacteriovoracales bacterium
ATTGATATTAGATGAAAGATTTAGGCAGGCGATTTAGATAAAAATATTCCGAGAAATAGGGGGTTGACCCGGATGGATAATTTTAAAAAAAAAGGAAGCCATGTCATTGTAAGCAAAGGAGAAAAAGAGAAACCATTGCTCTGCACCGGAATCATGATCTAAAAAACCCTAACTGGAGATTAAATATGTTCTATCATTTTAAGATACACAAAGAAACCAAGGGTTATTGGGCCGAATGTATTGAGCTAGATGGCTGCTATACCCAGGCCCAAAATATAAAAGACTTAAGAATAAAGATGAAAGAGGCTCTCGATTTATTCTTATCAGAGCCGGAAAAATCCAATCATCTTTTTGCTATGCCACTGAAGAAAGCTCCCAAGTATAAAGGAAGGTCAGTGGAGAAAGTTCATGTTGATCCATCTGTCGCTTTCTCCATGCTGATTAGGCAAACTCGTATTAAGAAGAGCCTAACCTTAAGGGAAATGGCCAGTATTCTTAATTATAAAAATATAAACACCTACGTAAAACTGGAAAAAGCCAAAACTTGTAATCCTCAACTAAGAACGCTAGCCAATATTAAACAGCAATTTTCTAACTTTCCCATGGCACTGATTTTTTAAAATAGAATAAGGATGGCGTACCTAACCAATCTTTCCCTTAAAGAGATTGAGTTGGCCCAAGACAATGACACCGGCAATGAGCAAAAGCACCAGCAAGATAATAAGCTTTTTTTTCTTGAGTAGACGCACTGTTAAGGTGGGGTCTGTTGGTTCATCAAAGTTGGGCTCTAGGCTTTCTTCTGTGTTTGCAGCTGGCGCTGCTTGTTGATCTTGATCTTGGTTGAGCTTTTTTTCTAAAATATTGGTGATCAGTGTAGGTTCTTTTTTGGGTAGTTCCGAGCTCTCATGGACATCATCATTGTGCTGTGAGTGATCAAGCTCAGCAAAGTCATCGGTCTGCTCAGGCTCTGATCTCTCTCCATTAGCTGGGCTGGTGCTACGATCATAGGTAGCCTCCGTGACTGGATTGAATTCTTGATGAGCATCTTCTAAGAGATACTTTGAGACGAGATCTTTTTCTCGCAGATAAAACCAATAGCCGTTGCCCTTACAGATTTCATCATCATCGTTAATGGTGCCTTGCTCTAATAACTCCAGAACTTTTTCTTTGGCCACTGGACCTAAAATATAATTCGACTTGGTTCTTATTAGCCAATCTTTCATTTATCTTGTTGTCATAAGACCAATGAGTGCAGCCAGGTCTTGATCAGAAAATCTTAACCCCACACTTCCAGTGACACTCCTACGATCATCATTAATGAGATCCTCTGCCATAAATCTGGCATAAAAAATATTCCATATCCTAAATTCAGTGATAAGGCGAACAATCATATTGTCATCATTTCCAAAGTCGAAGGCTTCAGCTGAAACTAAGAAGCTTTGGGGTAAAAAGTGATAATCGATACCAAAACCCCCGGTTGATTCGATCAGACCAGCACGAAATCCCCACTTTTGAACTCGACGACCAATTTGTAAATTAAACTTAAGCTTATCTTTTTCTTGTTCTCGAATAGTTTGAGTGGTGGTGCCCGTTCCATCTGCAGTGGTCACTTGTCTTTCATCAATTAAAGCTGGACCGTACTGACTGCTCACCACACCTAAGCGAAAAAATCTTTCCGGCGCGGGATAAAGGTCCACATTAAAGTCAGTCCGAGCTCCTCTATTACTATTGGCTCCAGTGAAAACTTCAATATCAGCTTCGATATTATTAATACGATTCATCAAACGATTCACACCGGAGAGAGTTTCACTGACTTGATCCACCACATCTTCATCCCGTATGAGTTTTCCTATCGTTCCCTTTCCGTCTTTAAGATCAGACATAATCACTCGCAAGTCAGCCACTAAGGCCCTGGCATCGTCTAAAATTGGACCTGTTTTTTTCAGATGACTCATCAGAGAGTCCATTTCGTTAGCATCTGTTTCTCTGGCGAGTTGAGCACTTAGGCGATCCACATTAGCAATAAGATCGTGAATTTTCTGCTCGTTTTGCACAGAAATTCTGCGAATACTATCGGTTGCCTCTTGAACATTTTGCAAAATTTCTTGCAAGACATTTTCAGTATTCTCATTAGAAAAAGAAGCGTTCACCTTTTGAATAATTTCTTTCACATCCACCATCACTTCAGAAGCATCTTTAGCCAGATCCTCAATTCCCCCACCTTCGTAAACTTGGATAAAGGACCCCTCAGGCAATCGCTCTAATCCCGGTTCCCCCAGGGCAATATCTAAGTATTTCTCCCCAAGAAAACCTACAGTTTTCAAACGAAGAGTGGATTTAGCAGTGATCACAATATCTTCAGTGAGTTCAAATTCGAGAAGAGCCCTGGTGCCTTCTAGTTTAATCTCATTAATTCGTCCGGCATTAATACCTGCCACCCGAATTGTAGTTCTGGCATAAATACCAGTAGCATCATTCACGATCGCTTTATAAGTAATATAGCGACCAAAAGTTGCTTTATTCGCGGTAATTCGCAAAGACATGACTGAAACTGCAGCAATCGCAGCAAGCGCAAACAGCCCCACTTTAAATTCGTTCAAGAAAGATCCTTTTTCTTAAATCGGTGATAATATTCTCTTTTCCTATGCTATATCATAACCTGAAAGTCCTACAAATCTAGGAATTTTCTGATAGTTGGGTTGTCTAATTCCCTGAACGTTTCAGTCGGGTGATATTCTAAAATATGCCCCTTTTCCAAAAAAGCGACATGATCTGAGATACGCAAGGTAGCCTGAACGTCATGGGAAATAATAATGCTGGTTAATTTCTTATTTTTATTTCGATCAGATGTTTCTAAAATCAAGTTATTGACCATTTTAGTCGTAATTGGATCAAGACCTGTTGTAGGTTCATCATAAAGAATAATATCAGGCTCTAATGCCAATGCCCTGGCCAGACCAACTCTTTTTCTCATCCCACCCGATAACTCAGAAGGCAGTTTATGGGTGGACTCTATTTGCAGTCCCACAGCATCAATCAGCCCTTCCACTTTGTCCTTGATTTCATTCTTCTTAAGCTTAGTGAATTCCTTAAGTGGAAAAGCAATATTTTCAAAGGTACTCATGGAATCAAAGAGTGCTGCATATTGAAAAAGCATTCCAAAATGTCTGCGAAATTCTCTGAGTTGCAGATCATCCATTTGCGATAGATCTTGTCCAAGGACCTTAATTTCTCCTGAAGAGGGTGAAAGTAAACCCAAGATATGTTTAAGCAATGTGGATTTTCCCGCTCCCGAAAAACCAAGAATGGTAGTAATTTGCCCGCGAGGGATATTAATGTTGAGATCTCGTAAAACAGTGTGATCTCCAAATTTTTTATAAACTTGATGACATTCAATAGCATATTCCATCTACAAGACCTTCACCAGCACGGTTGTTAAGAAGAAATCAAAAATTAAAATAACAATCATTCCCCAGACCACTGC
>SKGZ01000122.1 GCA_007117175.1 Bacteriovoracales bacterium
AAAAAGAAAAAATTACCCAAGAACTACTGCGCTCGGCCCAAAGATTAGAAAAACTCACTCGCGATAAATTTCGAGTTTCCGCTGTGGATCAAGCTGATCTTTCCACTTATACTGCGCTGGTTTCCCAAAGAGAGGGCATTCTCACCCAATTGGCCTACCAAAAACAACAGGCCTATGCTCAAATTCAATCTCTTAATGAAAAACTACTGGATGAGGAAATTGAGTTAGGTGAGTACCAAGTGGAAGAAACCATTGCCAAGGTGGTGGAGTGCACCAATGAAATCAAAAAACACCCTAAAGTGCCAGAGCAATACACCCCCTATGATAAAATTCTTGAACTGCTAGGCATGCAATATAAGAACCAAGTGGAAATTGATAAACTCTATTCTGATGTGGATGTGAAACTTTTTGGTTCAGTGCAATTACAAGGTTTGGGGGATAACCTGGCCGCGGCGCGAGCTGATATTTATGACAATAATCGCTCAGGTCACATCATTGGGATCAATATCTCTGCCCCTCTCGGAGGAGACAATAGACAAACCAAACAAACTAAGCTGCGATTAGAAAGAGCTCGTTATCAAGCACAAGCGCAAAAAATTCGCAATGACTTAGAGTCATTTCACAATAGTTTGTATCGCAGTGTGGATTACTTATTAGGCGTTTTAAAACATCAAAAAGACTATAAGAGTGCTCTTCGCAAGAAAAACTCAGTGCTGCAACAGCGCTTTAACCAGGCCAGGATTACCGCGGAACAACTCTCAGTGGATTTAGATCAATTGCTCAATGGGGAATTACAATTAGTAGACACTCAACTCTCGGTGATCCAAACTCTCTTGGATTACTTTGATTACTTTCCCGCTTTCCCCTGTTCTTTTAATAAGGTCCATCATGCAAAAGCTCATTAATTTTTTTGTGCAGAATTATAAACTCACAGTGGTCATCACCGTGGGAGTGATTGCCTTAGGAGTCAGCTCTTTACTGCAAATTCGCAGTGAAAGTTTTCCCACAGTGGATTTTGCCATGGCCACTGTCAATACCCAATACCGTGGCGCCAGTGCTGCTGACATTGAAGCGCTGATCACTATCCCATTAGAAAAAGAAATTAAAAAAGTTTCCGGCATTAAAGATGTCAGGTCCTTATCCCAAGATGGAGTCAGTGATTTATTCATTCGAGTGGATATGGATAATGTGCACGTGCCTAGCGTGATGAGTGATTTGCAAAAAGCGGTGGATCGGGTGACCAATCTACCCTTTGACTTAGCAGAAAAACCTTTTTTTAACGAAATTAACTCTGAGGAATTCCCGGCCATCGAAATAGCGGTGATGGGGCCAACTGAAAATCGCTATCGCCATCAAATGGCAAGATTAATGAAAGAGGAAATTGAAGACCTCAGTTCCGTTTTAGAAGTTCGCCTGGTCAATTATGGCAAAGAAGAATTCCAGGTTCTGTTAGATCAAAAAAAATTAGAAGCCTTTAATATTGGTATTAACGAGGTGCTTAATGCCATCGCTAACCGTAATCTTAATATCCCCAGTGGAGACTTAAACGATGGCAAGAATAAATCCCTCATTAAGCTGGAAGGAAAAATTACTAGCCCCGAAGAACTAGAAAAAATTATTATTCGTACTAATTTTAGCGCTCCTAGTATCACGCTAGCAGATGTTTCTGAAGTGCGATCGGATTCAGAAGAGATCTTCACCTACGCTCGCTATAATTCAGAGCCAGCCACTCTGATGATCGTGCTCAAAAAAGCAGGAACAGACACCCTCAAAGTGGTCAGTGAGGTGGAAGAAAAACTTAAGCGCTTTAAAGAACTGGATGATCTAGAAGTTCAAATCTATTTTAATGAAGCCGAACGAGTGCGAGCCAAATTAAACTTATTATCCAGTAATGCTCTGACTGGTTTTGCCCTGGTGATGATTTTTTTATTAATCTTTTTACCCGGACGAATTGGATTGATGGCCTCTTTGTCACTGCCCCTTTGTATTATGGCCGTGATTGGCTTCATGGCCCCGCTATCAATTAATATCGACACTATTACAGTTCTGGCCATGATTATCTCACTGGGAATGTTGGTGGATAACTCAGTGGTGGTCAGCGAAAACTTTAGTCGATTGCGCTCAGAAGGGCTTTCGGCCATACAAGCGGCCATCACTGGTGTGTCACAAATTTGGCTACCTATTACTGCTACCGCCATGACCACCATTGCCGCCTTTTTGCCAATGCTGGTCACCAAAGGAGTCATGGGGCGTTTTATTCTCTACATCCCTATTATTATCACTCTTTCTTTATGCATTAGCCTTTTTGAAAGCTTTTTCCTCTTACCCATGCGCTTAAGATTTTTTGCCCCAGAAGTGAAAAATCAAAACTCTGATTGGTTTGGACCATTTGTCAGCAAGTTTGAAAGTCTAGTTTGCTTCCTACTCAATCGTCGCTATTTGGTTTTTATTTGCTTTACTCTGATTTTAAGTTTTTCTATGTTCATGATGATTAAGGTCAATCAAAAACAACTTTTTCCTTCTGAGCAAATTGAAGTTTATATAGGTCGCTTGGAATTAAAAGAGGGCAAGACCTTAGAGCAAACAGATCGAGTGGGGGCAGAGATTATTGAGCGCGTGGCCAAACTCTACCCAGATCATATTAAAGGAATTACCTTCCGTTCTGGCAGCAGTGCTGTGGGTGCCATTGACCCCAAAGGCAAATCTGGCAGTCACTTAGGCCTTGCACTGATCTATATTCACAAGCATAAGGCCACTGAACTCGATTATCACGAGGTTCTTAGAAACTTCAGGCAAATCACTCATCCTGAAATTGTCAGCCTTAGCTTTCAAGAACAAGTCAATGGACCTCCAGTGGGTGAACCTATCAACGCCACCTTTCGATCTTTTGATCAAGAAAATCTTAATTTTGTGGTCCAGCAAATGCAAGATCACTTAAGGAAGGTGGCTGGTGTCATTGATGTGCAAGATGATATTAGCTACGGTGGACAAGAAATTTTAATTGAGCTCAATCACAGTAAAATCTCGAGGCTTGGACTGACAGTGAAAAGTATTGGTGATTTTTTAAAAACAGCTTTTCAAGGAACTAATATCTCAACCATTGTCAAAGACGATGAAGAGGTTAATATTAACGTTCGTTTCCGAGCTGAATACCGAACAGATCTAGAAAATATTAAGAAACTACAAATCCTCACTCCTAATGGCAATTTAGTACGACTAAAAGACTTAGCGCAAGTCCAAACAAGACCAGGTTCTCCTCAGCTCAAACGCTACGATTTTAAAAGAGCGATCACTGTCACCGGCAATGTACAATTAGACACCATTTCCAGCCATGAAGCGAATCAAGAACTATTAAAGATCTTTAATGAAAAATATGCCCAAGATTATCCGGATGTTTCCATTACTTTTGGCGGAGAAGAAGAAAGTACTAAAGAGTCACTTTCTTCGCTGGCCCATGCAGGACT
>SKGZ01000285.1 GCA_007117175.1 Bacteriovoracales bacterium
AGATTTATATAGGAGAAGAGAAATATTCTGAATTGCAATCTCAACCTGAAAGTAAAAAACTTGACTCTGACTACGTTGAGAAAAAAGTTAAGCAATTAGATAAATTGGTTTATGAAAAAATGCAATTACCTCTTTTTTTAATTTTAGAAAATGAAAGGAAATTACTACAACAACGTATGAAACTAGCTGATAATCAGAAACTTCCAGATATTTCTATTAATTTAGAAGGAGCTAGGGAAATGGGAATGGCCCGTAGTCAAGATCAACCTAGTGATATTCGCTTAGGAGTCTCTTTTCATTTCCCATTGCAGAATAGGCGAGCCCGCGGGCAGCTTAAACAGGCCCAACACTTAATCACCTCAAACCAAGAATCCTATCGCTGGCTTGAGATGCAGTTTGAACAACAACTTAATCAACTCAACCAGGCCATTGATTTAAATAGCAAATTACTTCAAACTGTTGCAGAGAAAGTTGAGAATACTAAGTCTATGACCAGAGCGGAAAGAAGGCTTTTTGAGCAAGGAGCAAGTAATATCTTTACACTGAATATTCGTGAAGAGGATGAGGCCAGTGCTCGAGTTGAAATGATTCGTGCACTTCTGGATCAATATCTTTTTGTCACCGACTATCACGCACTAGTAGGGGATTGGATTCCCTTTCTTAAAGAAAAGTTTTCAATTTGAGCTTTTTAAGAATTTTTTAAAACTCTGCCAGCGTTGATGATCGATCACTCCCCATTCCCCCTTGTCATTGAGCTGGGCCATATTAACACGTTTTTGACTCTCTATGATAAATTGGTCACTATAACCGTTAACCAGCCCATCCAGTGCTTCTAGCGCCAATTTCGGTTTTTCTATCAATTCAGTGACTGCTTTTTGGCAACCATTTTTAAAATTTTGGATGATATGATTGTTTTGCAGGCTCCACTCTTTTTTGGCTAATAATGCTGGGGTGTAGCCAAATGGTATATTGTAATTATTAAGTGAAAAGTAACGATAACCTTTTTGATTAGCAAGATTGAGCCCCTCCCAAGACAGAAATATCCAGACGGCATTTGTTTTACCTGAAAAGAAATCATTGTAGACTTGATTCTTTGCCGTTCTATGAATTTTAAGTGGTTGATGACCTCCATCTTTTTTGATCAGTTCTTGAACAATTTTTTCTTCGTAGAAACCTCCAAAACTGCCATAAATCAGTCCTTGTAAGTCTCTAGGTCTTTTTATTTCTTCTGTGGTGAGAATCGCGCTATTGTCATGCTGATTCATTGCCGCAACTAATTCAATTCCTTGGTGAAGAGCTAATTCACTTGGGCCTAATGCCAAGTGAACCTGATTAAGAGTTAATCGCTCCACCGCACTATATTGAAAGTGGTCATCAAAGGGATTTTTAATGTGCAAGTCAAAGTTAAAGTAGCCTCGTTTTAATGCTAAAAAAATAGAGCTGTGATTAGTGTTTGGGCTCCAATCAAGGATTAATTTGACTTTGTCGTGATCCATTCTTCAATCATCCCTAAGATACTATCGTCAAACATTGCTCCCAGGTTGTGAGCATTAACTAAATTGCTTACTCCACTGCTATGAACACCAATAATCACTTCTTCTCCTCTCCGGTTCATTCTAATTGCAGAACCTGACTGCCCTGCGAATGTATCTACATTATAGCGATTAGAATTTCTAAAATTAGCATAGGCTAATTGTCCACGTCCTTCCCACATTTGACCATTTGGTTTATCACCAGGATATCCTGCGATCATAATTTCAGGTGAGGGTATCCTCAAAAATAAAGGCCAAGTTAACATGGGATGTTTTAAAATACGTGAGCGATTCATATGTGGAGCCCTCCCGATAGGAAGTGCGTTAACTGGGACCTCTCTTGTTAACTCAATGACAGCGACATCATACTTTGCTCTTCGACTAATAGGGTAGTAGGGATGATAGTAGAACTTTTTAGCTGAAATCCTTCTATGAGTTATTGGAATATTGGCATCCAGCCCTCTCGCAGGCTTAAAAGTAACTGAGACGGCCTCATTGCCCGATGGATCCAATATGCAGTGTGCTGCGGTAAGAATATGAATCTGACTGATGACAGTCGCAGTGCAGGTAAAAAAGCCTAGCTCTCCTTTATTAATAAGAATTTGACCAATACTATGGTGAATTTCACTCTCTGCAAGTTCTGGAGTGACACGCACTCGATGATCATCTCCGATAATGACTAGCGGTAAGAATTGTCCAAATGATGTATTTGTGATAATGAAAAGTGCAATAATAAGCTTCATTTTGATTATTCCTTTTTGCTAATCCATTCTTGAATCAGTTTAATTTTTTGATCATCTAGCATTGCTCCCAAATTGTGTGGATCGTTGGGTAGATTATGACCAGAGCTGTGTACTCCAATAATAACATCTTGACCTCTTCTCCTGACCCGTATGGCTGAACCTGATTGACCTGGATAGGTGTCAACGTCGTATCTATTTGGTCTGATGGGATCTCTGAAAGCTAAACGCCCAGTGCCTTCCCACATTTGACCTCTTGCTTTATCTCCAGGGTAACCAGCAATCTTAACTTTTACATCACTGACAGGCCATGCAAATGGCCAAGTGATGAGTGGCCTTCTTAAAAGCCTAGAAGTTTTCCAGACAGGAGTTCTTCCAAGAGGTAGTGCTCTAACTGGAAGCTCTTTTTCGAGCTCCACAACTGCAATGTCAAACTGAGGAGTGCGAGAAAACCGATAATAGGGATGATAATAGATCTTCTTTGAATTAATAACTCTTTTGGAGCTAGGGATATTAACGTCTAAGCCTCTTGCGGGATAGAACCTGACTTGAACTGCCTCTCTACCCTGAAGATCAAGTACACAATGAGCTGCAGTTAAAATATGAAATTGTCCAATGACAGTTGCAGTACAAGAAAACCAACCTAGATCCCCTTTATTAATTGTAATTTGACCAATGCTTTCATAGACTGACGGATCTTCCATTGGTGTAGTTGCGACTTTTTGTCGAGTGTCGTCTCCAATGATAATAAATGGAATTCGAAAGGCAAAAGCATTAGAGGTTTGGAGGAGAATAACCAAGAATAAAAATGTTATTTTTGTTTTCATTCTTTTCTGTTAGCAATTTAAAAAAGAGTCTGTCCTGAACTCCTGTAAATTTTACAAACTGGACAGCGGTTTCCGGCCACGGCCCTGCGTCGTTAGATCTTATAATCTTGATTTTTGAAGGACATAGAACTCCGTCTCAGATTTTTTGAGATATTCAGATTTTAATTTTTTATTAATTACACGCTTGTATTTTATTCAGATTCTAATTTAGAACAACGGGCTAACCAGTATTTTTGATCCTTGATTCTACAATGTATTCACCTGTGATAATTCCATAAAATTCCGCCCAATTTGCAAAAGATAACTGTCGCAGCTGAGCTATTATTTCATTCCAAACATAGGAAAGCCTTATCTTCTTTTTCA
>SKGZ01000049.1 GCA_007117175.1 Bacteriovoracales bacterium
GCCTCCTGTAAATACTGAGGCGACATTATAAAGGAAAACTTAGTTGATATCACGCAGGTTCATGGAACGGATACGTTTGTTCTCATCAAGGCGTTTCTTTGCTTTAGTGAGAGCGCTGGTATTCATGGAAGCAAGTTTTTTATTCTGATTTATCCGGTGAAAATTAAGAGTCAGTATCGCCGCCTTCATGCTGCAATTATTAATCACTTGATAAAGTAAGCAAAACAAAGTGCTTGATGGGTCAAACAGTCTAAAGCGAGCTGTGTCAGAGCATAAGTATTCAATAAGACATTTAGGGATCAAGTTTGATAAAGAAAAATCCTGACTATTGAGGTTAAGACGGGTAGAATACATATTGATCTCCTGAGGTTGTTTGTTTAGTCACAATTAAACCTATCAAGGAAATCACAGGCGGCCATTACGCATGGCCGCATTTTTTTTGTCTACTTTATAAATATCTAAAACTATTAAAGAAAATCCTTAAGTTAGCGGTATTCGGATGGCGTACCTCCAAGCCTTAACCTAGTACTTTTTATACAAGATACAGCTAATTGTTGCCATGTAATCTTGCATTTCAACTAGCGCAGGCTTATTTTTAGCTGGTTGCTCTGGGTATGGACTGTAGTAGTAGTTTTCTTTTGATAATAAAGTTGGATTTTGAAAAGTAATCCTTCCACTCTTGTCTTGATCAACTTCTTCAAATTGCGTCTTAAATGCGCCTGCCATATCAATAACACCTCTAAATATTACAGCTCGTTTTCTTGAAACATCATGTAGTTTGGAGAATGCTGCCGATGTACCCATCGTATCCACGGCCGTCCCTACTCCCAAGGCTTTACCAGGGATTGAGTTTCCATAAGCATCAGTATTTTTTTCAAATAGAGCGACAGTGCAAATATTTCCAGTCTTAATCGCATAGGATGAAACACTTCCTAATACCAACAATCCAATTAATAATTTCTTCATAATAAAGCTCCCAGTATTGCCCCAAAACTACTGTGTCTACTTCTCCACATAAGTCTTAAGGACGGGTAATAAAGTAGCGGCACACTAGCACACTGGATCTTATTGGGTCAATGGTTTTCCCCTATCAATTCGGTTTTCGGAAATTTTTACAGGCTTTGAGAAGTACGCCGTTCTTTTTTCCTTTTTTCCCAGTTCACGGTTCTATAGGGCTGATAAATCTTGCGAGCAATGGGGGTGGAACCTACAAAGCTAATGGCCTTTACGACAGGGTGAGTGATGATCTTTTCCACTGTCGGAGCTTGTCCGTGTAAAACACTGAGTAGTCCAGGGGGAAGGCCAGCTTGATCAAAGACATGGGCAATTAACTTTGGAGTGAGCGGTGTTTTTTCCGATGGCTTCCAAATAAGAGCATTGCCCAGTGCGAGGGTAATAGGAATCGTCCACATGGGAACCATGGCCGGAAAGTTAAAGGGCGTGATGCTGGCGACCACTCCCAAGGCTTCTCGGCGATATTCACAGCTCACCCCTTGGGACACCTGCATTTTTGCCCCGCTATCTAAGTTTTGTAAGCTCAAGGCAAACTCTAAGACTTCAATGCCTTTGGCCAGACCGGCGGCACCTTCTTGATAGGTTTTACCACTTTCACTGGACTTCACCTTTGCAATGAGTTCAAACTGATGTTTTAAAATTTCTCGCACATTAAACAGGATTTGCGCTCTTTGCTTGTGGGTTTTTTCGGCCCACTCTTTTTGTGCACTCTGGGCCATGGAGATGGCGTGATTGATTTGCTCATTATCGGGAATGCTAAACTCGCCTATTTTTTCTTTGCTTTGAGGTGAAAAAACGTTGTGCGTTCCGGCATTTCAAATTTTCGATCCTTTCCTATAGATAATTGATAAGAAAACCATTGACGAAACAAAGGTTAGTATTCTATATACGTGGCTATTAACCGTCCTTAAGACTTATTGTGGAGGAATAGACACAGCAGTTTTGGGACAATACCAAGGAGTTATGGCCATGAAAAAAGAGAATACTTTTGGGGCACTTTTTTTATCAATTTTTTTGATAGGGAGTTCAAGCTCCAATAGCTCAGATCGATACCCTTCAGGGCTTCATGACGCTGGAGTAATTGGGGACTTAGCAGAGGTTGTTCTTTCTGAGAAGTATTGGCCTTCATTTGAGCGAATAGAAAAAGGTGAGCGAATAGAAAAAGGAGACTTCATCATGGGAAGTCCTTCGAATGAGCCGGGAAGGTTTGGGAATGAAAGACAAAGAGTAGTTAGGATTTCTAAATCATTTGAAATCATGACAACTGAAGTGACTCAAATGCAGTGGTTTTTGGTTATGGGCAGTAATCCATCTTATTTTAACAGAGCTCAAGATTGCCATAATCACATTGATATTAACGGGAAAGGAATTTGTCCCAATAATCCAGTAGAGCGAGTTTCTTGGGATGATGTTCAGAAGTATGTTGAGAAATTAAATTCCGCTCTTGGGATACAAGGCTGTGAAGGTTCTCCCAAAGACCCCGCTGGCTGTTATCGATTACCAACAGAGGCGGAGTGGGAGTATGCTGCAAGAGCAGGAACAGACACTGCCTATTCATTTGGCAATAATAAGTCTCCCTTGAAAGACTATGCTTGGTATTATGAGAACTCAGGACGTCAAACTCACCCTGTAGGATTAAAAAAGCCAAATGGTGAAGGTTTATATGATATGCATGGTAACGTATGGGAGTGGGTGCAGGATTGGTACACAAAGACACCAGCAGGAACTGTTGATCCAATGGGTCCTTCTACGGGCTCTAACCGCGTTATCCGTGGCGGCGGCTGGGGCCACGTTGCCAGGTTCTTGCGGTCTGCTGTTCGCGACAGCGGCAGTCCGTCCTATAGGTCCTACGCTGTGGGCTTTCGCCTTGTGAGGACATTACCCTAAGCTCTTTTACTTTTTTACCCTTTTTTCTTTTGCCTCAGTTTGGCGTCAGCAAAACTTGAGGCAAAAATTCGAAGCTGCTGGCCCATAATTTCGTAAGAGCAAGTGGGGGCAACTCCTGTTAAACTCCACAGAGTTTTACCCTATCTCTTGCTATTTCTACCAAAAAGAAAAAACACACTACTACTACCGATCTTTTTCAAAGGGATTTACTAACTTTCATGTGTTGCTATAGTGACAGTGCTTATCTCTGCCTTCGGAGCGTTTCCGCTATGTCCTTTTGGCTTTCGATTAAACATAGTGCCCGTTATTATACGCTTCTTCCTGTGAACACGATTGCCCCGGGGTCTCTCGACTCTCACCTTTAAGCTCAAGGCTGCTATTTTTTGACGGTCTCCTCATTTTCCTATATTAAATTTTTACCAAAAAGAAAAATTTGATTTAAAAAGCAAGCAGAAGGGTATCTGTTTTAGAGGTTTTTTATCAAAAATTACAAGAGATAGATTAACTCCTTTA
>SKGZ01000203.1 GCA_007117175.1 Bacteriovoracales bacterium
AATAGGAAACATTAAACCGGCATAGATCTCCCCCTGAGAAGATGTTAAGAATTTCTCATCGTAGACAGGAAAATTACCTGTCCCCTGTCTCCTTCCCGCATACAAGGACATCCCCTGCAGTTTGGTCTGCTGCTGCAAGCTTGCATCAAAAATACTATTGCTATAAATATTCTCAATACGCTCAAAATGCCTCGCACGTAATTGAGTGTCAAAACTACCTTGAGCTATTTGATTTTCTGATTCAGCAGCACGAAATTTTTCAAATTCAGAGTAGAGTTGAGGAACTTGCTGGACAATGGCCTCATGTAAAGTGGCAATTGATTCAATTGCTTTGACTGGTGTTGAAATAAAAATAAATAGTAATAATATTTTTTTCATTATTGCGTCTTCATGAGAAATAATTTCTCCAGTTCATCTTGAATAGGATAGCGATTTGGTGCGACCCCATTCACTAAACGCCATATCTCCCAAATCAATAACACTGTTCCAAAATGGATATTAGCTGAAAGCAATGTTCCCTGCTTTAAGTAGAGTTCACTGGGCCAAGGCTCTGTTGGTTTTAATAGAACTCGAAACATACCATCTTTGGAACTTGCGGTATCCACTAGGTGAATCTCTCCCCCAAATGTATTAATGGCAAGACTAGGGTAACCAGCTGTTTGCACTGCTGGCCAACCCGCAAACTGGATTCGTGCAGTATTTCCCACTCTCAGTAAAGGAATATCGTTAGGATCAATCCAAACCTCAGCTGCTAACTGTTCTGCAATAGGCGCAAAAACCACTAGCACATCTCCAGCTTTTAAAATCTGGCCCCCTTCACCTGGTAAAATTCGAACCACATAACCGTCCTTAGGAGCAACCACCAGTTGAGTTTTCTGTCTAGCCAACTCCCGCTCTGACTTTAAAAGTTGAGCTTGGGCCTTAGAAACCTCAATTTTAAGCTGAGAGACTCGAATTTGAGCCGCCTCATAATCTTTACGGGAGGTCAGACCCTTATCAAAAAGATTTTCTTGGCGTTTTTGATTAATCTTAGAAGTTTGATAAGCAAGTTCTGCGGACTTTAACATTTCCTCACTGGCTACCCTATCAGCTTCAAGCCTCATTAAGATTTCTGGATCATTATCCATTAATTCAACAATTGTATCACCTTTACTCACCAATTGACCTTCAATGACACTCCATTTTTTAATAATTCCAGTAATGGGTGCATGAATTTCCTGTAAGCGATCCTTGGGGTCCAAGGTGGTAATTCTTCCCTTTCCAACAGTGAACTGTTGCCACGGAAGAAATAGAACTATGAGAATCGCAAAAAAGAATATTTTGAAATAAAAAGTAATAGAAAAAACCCAACTAGGGGTTTCAATTAATCCTTTATAATTACGCATCCTTATCGCCCTCCATTAAAGAATCAATCTTAATAAGAGAGGTGATGAGGCTATAATGCACATCTAGAAATTTAGGAGCCTTATTCAAACTAGAAAAAATTCCCGTGGCAATGATTTCCGCTGCCACAAACTGTCCAATACTCAACTGCTCTGCTTGCACCAAAAAATAACCTGCGGCTAAAACACTGAGATGCCCACAAAATTGCACAATCATGCTAAAGATAATTTGAGAACGTAGGATGGTAAAGTGCTTATGACGACTGAGAAAGTATTGATCCACTTTAGGCAAGCCTCTTGAGCTTGGTTGATCTTCTTGGCGCTTGGATTCTTCATAGAGTTCATAATAGATCTTATATTTTTGATCAGACTCGGCAACTGAGGTCATGATTGCCCCACTTCCCAAACGAACAAAGTACCACACACAAACAGCAAAAATGAGTAAGATCACCATAAAGACAGGATGATAAACAGCTAAGGCCATAAACCCAACAATGGTCGTTAATGAAATATTAATAATATCGATGGCCCATATACTGATGTATTTTTGAATCGAATTAATCTCGAAGTAATAAAAGATTTTCTTTTTCTTTGCCAATGCCGCTCGATAAAGCATTGGAACAAAGCGATCCTTAATTTTTCTTTGTGCATATTCCAGAATAATGATTTGAGCGAACCTCGATAGAAAATAGACTGCTAATAAAACTGATGCCGCCAAAAACAAGACCATAAAGTTTAATGTTAGCTCTGAAAGTGCAATAGTATTCACAATCACTTGTATAAAAAAAGGTAGAGTTAAACCGCAAACGGCGGCTAAAATGGCATAGAAAAATAAAATTTTTTCATCGCGAATTAAAAAATGAAGATATTCACGCAATAAAGCTACAGTTTTTTTACGGTACACACTGGCCATGCTTCTATGATGCAATAATCATGAAAATAATGTCAGCAAAAAACCGTGGAAATATATTTTATTTGCCGTTCACTCTTAACGATGTCAAAATAGGCTATGCTTCTCACTAGTTTGTTTATTTACCTCAGCTTACAGGTGTTGCTATGTTGGTTGATCGCCCAGAAAGTACAAACCCAAGAAGACTACTTAGTGGCTGGTCGCAATTTTCCAGTCTTCATCATTTCCATCTCACTTTTTGCCACCTGGTTTGGAGCTGAAACCTGCATTGGCTCTTCAGCGGCTGTCTATCACCAAGGATCGCTTAAGCTTAAAAGCAGGTGATGAGTCATAATTTCTTGACCCCTCTTTTTAAGATAAAAAAAGATGCCACCCAGCTTCGCAATACCAAAATCATTATCATCATGATCAGCCTTGTGTCCTATCTCTTAGCAAGACAAGCCGAGGGTATTTTTGATTTATTGGAAATGGCCAGTTCATTTGGCACTGCAGGAATTCTAGTGATTACTCTTTTTGGGCTGTGGACTTCATGGGGAAATCAGCTGACAGCTCTTCTCACTTTGCTCACTGGACTGGTGACAACTCCCATTGCTCAATATATGCTGCAGCTAGAGTCACCCTTTCTTTTTAGCATTGGCTGCTCTTTTTCTGTTTTTGTAGTTTTTTCAGCTCTGAAGAGAGTCAACAACTGAATCCCATAGTTGCATTCTTAATTTCAGTGAATGCTCTGCCACTAGGATTGCTTCTTGTTTTTTATTCTTATCATTCTCACAAAGTAAGTCTAAGCATTCAGCGGCCATTTGCGAATGCTCTTCTCCATCTAATTCAATATGTCGCTTTAAATAGTAAAGCAGCTTTGGTGCCTGAATTTGATTTTTTTCAATCACATTCACAATTGGCTCAAAAATAAGAGGAATTAGATTCTCTCGCCCAAAAAGAAAGGAAGCTGCTATTTCATGAGTTTGACCACTGGCAGCCAAGCTCAGGTGGTAATCCAGAAAATTTTTCTGGGCAGAGTTCATATATTCTAACTCTCCAATCACCTTTCGAGCATGGACTAAATCAGTGCCCAGATTCACTAAAAGTTCCTCCATCATCTGGGTG
>SKGZ01000029.1 GCA_007117175.1 Bacteriovoracales bacterium
ATATTTTCCCTTAGAAAATCAACAATATGGTTCTGTGCTGACGGTTAATTACGACCCAGGCAGGACACTCAAGTATATAGGCTCACTTTTTTTAATTTTTGGCACTGCTTGGCACTTTATCATTCGTCGTCGCCAGCAAAGGAGTTTAACGTGATTAAGTTTTTATTATTTTTCTTTTCACTACAATTAATGGCAGAAAGTTTTCCTCTTGATTTAGAAAAACAATCACTTCAGCAAGAATTGCGCAGTATCCCTGTTTTACAAGGGGGAAGAATTAAGCCGCTGATCGTGCTTGCCCATGAGACCATGAACTTTCTCAGCGCTGAAAAAAAACCTTTAGGGCTTAAGCCTATTTCGGCTTTTTACATGATGAGTTTATCTTCTGTACCATCGCTACAAACAGAACTGCCTGATTTTCAAAAGAAATTTCTCATTAAAATTGAACATCAAAAAACTAAAGATTTACTGGGCATGCCGGCCAATGAAAGTGCAATGACCGCTGGTCAATTGGCTGAGATGCAAATGAAAATTCGCATGGAGTATGAAAAACTTAAACTCAATGATGCTTATAAAAAAGACTTAAATAAAACTCTTCTCAGGCTGCAAAGATATCAACAATTGGCCTCAGGTGAGTTATGGACAGTTGCCTATGTAGAAGGTGAAAATGTCAGCTGGCCTTTACTGACCGAGCAAATTGAGGCTGAACAAATCCATCCCGCAGCGCTCAATGACTACCTGGTCAGTGCTCAAGAACAATTTGAGAAAGTGCAAAGGGCCACTCACCGTTTAGAGACTTTTTATCATCTCTACAACCCTTTCACCTTTGCTATTTTCATGACTCTCATCAGTTTAATGGTGCTCTTTGCTGCGCAAAAGGTCGGGGCCAAAATTAGCCTTGTCTTGGTGACAGTTATTTTACAAATCATTGGCATCACGATGAGGGTGATGATTTCAGGTCGAGCACCTATTACTAATATGTATGAGACTGTGATGTTTTCCGGCTTTGGAGCGCTGATCATTGGACTGATTATTTTTGCCTTTAAAAGAGAAAAAATGTTTTTAATTGCCGGGCTTTGCTACAATCTTCTCTGTCTTTTAATGATGCGTTTTGCTCCAGGAATGCTGGATCCTTCCATTTCTCCTCTGGTGCCAGTTTTAAGAGATAATTTTTGGCTCAGCACCCATGTCACCACAGTCATTCTGTCCTATGCGGCACTGGCCTTAAGTTGGATTTTGGCCAATTTAGTGTTGATTAAGAATCGCTTTTTTGAACTGGAAAAGTCTAGCTATCAGCACTTAGTGAAAATGATTCACCTTTGCGTGCAAATTGGTGTGGTTACCTTGGCCACTGGTATTATCCTAGGCGGAGTGTGGGCCGATTATTCTTGGGGACGCTTTTGGGGCTGGGATCCCAAGGAAACATGGAGTCTGATA
This sequence comes from Bacteriovoracales bacterium, assembly GCA_007117175.1. Lineage (GTDB taxonomy): Bacteria > Bdellovibrionota > Bacteriovoracia > Bacteriovoracales > Bacteriovoracaceae > SKGZ01. The sequence continues at coordinate 1,435 of SKGZ01000029.1, forward strand.
GTGCTCTTAATCTATGTGGCCATTTTACACGGAAAGTACACCCAGTGGATTCCGGCCAGACGCTATGTTCCTTTAATCGCCGCTAGTTTTATGAGTGTGATGATGGCCTGGTTTGGAGTCAATTATATCCTGGCTGCAGGTCTGCACAGTTATGGATTCAGTGAAGGCGGCGCCGCTTTTTTAATTAGCGTCTTCGCCGCCCAAACTTTAATTCTCTTATTGACCTGGAAAAAGGGTTAGCGAATGAAGAAGGGGTTGGCAATTTGATTCATTAATAATTGCACCATTTGCTCATCGCCTTGATCTTCAAACCATCCCACTAAAGCTCCCTCAGTTAATACATGGGGCTGATAAGTGGAACTGGCAAAGGAATCCACATTAGATTTAATCCAGTTGGGAATCGGTAAAAAAGACAATCCTAGTTGTCCTAGTCTAATTAATCTTCTTAAATTGCGAATACGATGGGGACGATTAAAGTCAAAGGCCACGGCCGGATTGGCGGTGTAACTATGAACATTATTAATGAGGTTAATGGCCAGATCATTTTCTTCTGACTGCACACGAGCAAAGGCAAAGTTTAAGCGAGTAGCCTCTTGCACCGAGTGTCTTTGTACATAATTATTCAGCTTGCCACTGGCTCCTCTGAGGACTGCGTAGTAATGATTAGAGCCGTAGCGTAGCCAATTCTCAGCGGCGCGATTGGATTCTATATAATTAAACCAAGAGATTCTTGACTCATAAATAGATGAAAGAATATGGCCATATTCTTCTGTACTTAAGCCCAACTCAGCCGGCTGATAGCGATCAAGGTAATAAAGAAGCATGTTTTGTGCAAAAGCTCTTTGCTCTAAGGTCAAACGGTGCACCTGCTTTAAGATATAGCTAATGGTATTGAGTAAGGGCAGAGAACTAAACCTTCTGGCCGCCTGGCCTAAGGCCCAATCTAGAATTTTATGAGTCGAGGCCCTGCGATAGAAAAACCTAGCATCATCTAATCTGGCCACAATATCTAATTGAAAATGAGTCCAATTGCGCTCCATTTCCAAAGCATACTCTTCTAAAAGCCCCTCGGCTGCCACTTCATCAACGGCTCCTTGACCATCGACCACCGAAAGATTAGCAATAGCATTTTCTAGATAATCCATGATTTGCTGGAAGTTAAGCCCCACCTTACCACTTTTTTGACTTTCAAACACATCTTCTAATTGGGCCAGCTCTGCTCGCAATTGCTGGCGATAATCAAAGGTCTGTCCTTTAGCGGCATAAGAGGCAAAAATTTGTTGCTCATTAAAAAGATCTCTTTTCACTTGCTCAATAAAGGGTCTCACACTCATTCGATTAGACAACCAAGGAGCACGCACCGCGATCAACTCCCCACTTTGAGTTCTCACAAAGCGAAAACGCTTTTCAAGATTTTCTGGCAATTGCTGGGATTGAGCCAATAAAGGCAAAAGCATCAGTGAGAGTAAAAATGTTTTCAATGACATGGACTATCCTTTTGTTAACGTCGTTGTTCAAGAAAAAGACAAAATTTATCAGCTTTCATCTTAGGGCCTAAGAGTTTCATCTGCAAACTTACAAAAGATGTCTCTAGTTTATTTATTGATCCAATCGTGGGGGTAATAGTATTTTTGCATTTCATAATGAGCAGAAGTTTCTTGTGGACGATAACTATAGGAATACGCGCACCTAGCCGGTAATGAAATCAGGATAGAAGGCACTCGCCCTTTGGTCTTGAGCCCAAAAAGAGTTCCCCGATCGTGTAAAAGATTAAACTCCACATAGCGACCGCGGCGGTGCAATTGAAACTGCTCATCAGCTGGTTCATAATTTTCTAACTTGCGCTTTGCCACAATGGGAAAATAAGAGGGAATAAAGGCCTTGGCCAAAGATTCAACCATGGCAAAATCTTGCGCCAAATCCCCACTTTGATAGTGATCAAAAAAGAT
>SKGZ01000141.1 GCA_007117175.1 Bacteriovoracales bacterium
TAAAGCACCGGTGGTTCTCACCGATTATCCCAAAGAGATTAAGGCCTTTTATATGAAGCAAAATGAAGATGGAAAAACAGTCAGGGCCATGGATCTTTTAGTGCCTGGGGTGGGGGAGATCATTGGCGGTTCTCAAAGGGAGGATAACCTTGAGCTCTTGCAGCAAAGAATGCAACAGATGGGGCTGGATCTAGCGGAGTATCAGTGGTATTTGGATCTGCGCCGTCACGGCTCGGCTCCTCACAGCGGTTTTGGTTTGGGTTTTGAGCGTTTATTGATGTACTTGAGTGGAATGAGCAATATTCGGGATGTCATCGCTTTTCCGCGAACACCCCAAAATTGCCAGTTCTAGCCAGAGCCTAAAGTTCTGCCAAAAGGCCTCCGATTGGTGAGTATGACCAACAAGGAGGTTTTCCATGAAATTAGTCATGTCATTTCTTTTTTTAATCACACTGGCAAGCTGTGCTCACTTTGGTGGAGCTGAAAGAGGGGTTTCTTCTGACCAGCAAGATCAAGAACAGCAAAAAGAAAAAGAGTTCCACAGACGACAAGGCCATCCTTTCTATTAAAAAATGAATGAAAAAGGCGATGTGGCAATTAAAGTTGTCATTGAGCAATGCCGATGAAGTTCTAGGGAAAGGAGCGTAAGATCATGATTAAAAGTTTATCTGAGTTTAAGTACTTTAAGTCATTTCGATTGCCCATTGAGGCTAAAGATGACATCCATTTTAATGTGGAGGTTGATGATCCTTTTTCCACTAGAGGTGAGGCCATCACTGACGCGAAATTGTTAGATGTTTCCATCACCGGACTTGGCTTTAAGAGTAGCTCTCATATTCCGCTGGGAGAGTCACTGAGTATTGCCATTAGTTATAAGCGTTTGCGTTTTGATGTGACTGCCAATGTGGTGAGAGTCATTTCCGGAAGGGCCGATGATCCTCATTTAATTTACGGGCTAGAGATTGATGAAAGTGATGATCGCGAGAAAATGAGTCGCTTTGTGGCGCAATTAATCAATTACTTTTCCCTTGAGCGATTAAAAGATGCGGTGAAAAACTTGGCACTGGCCGAGCATTACGCGGATATGGATGAGGGCTTTGAGATGTTCTCTTTGCTTTTATCACTCTTTAAGGATATCACCGAATTTGGTAAGAAAGAGGGCTTTATTGATTCCATGTTAGTGGAAGTTTGCCGTTTGATGAATGCGCAAAAAGCGATGGTTTTCTTAATTAATACTGAAACTAACCAATTGGAAACTTGCAGTACCTATGGAGTGGATCAAAAGGTGTTGAAATTTGATTATCGCAAGGGAGTGGCCGGCAGTGTTTTTACCACTGGGTCTTCTTTAAATATTGATCGTAATCATGAAAAAATTCATTCTTTTAAGGCCTTTGATGAAATCGTAGGTAGTCAAACTGAGTCGGTGATCTGCAGTCCCATTGCCAATCGTGAAGATAAAGTCATTGGAGTGTTACAAATTATTAATAAACGCAATGAAAGTCGCTTCACTCAAGATGATGAAAGAACCATGAAAGTTCTGTCTTTAATTTTTTCTACTTTCTATAGCATGTATAATCCTATCTCTGAAAAATCCATGGTGCGCAGATTTAGTGCTCCCCATGCTAGAGAGATTATTTATATTGGTAAGCACGAGTCTACGACCAATTTAAGAAAAAGCATTTTTAAATTAAAGGATGAAGCAGCACCATTATTGATTCGCGGAGAGATGGGAGTGGGCAAGAGTCTTTATGCTCATATTTTACACGCAGAGGGTATGCGCGGTTTAAAAGAGTATTGTGAGTTAAGAAGTAAAGGTCGTAGTGAAGAAGAGCTGATCAATGAACTTTTTGGATCCGATGAAGTGGGATTGATTGAGCGTTGCAATGGGGGGACACTTTGCCTTGAAGAAGTTTGGCAAATGCCTTTGAGTGTACAAAGAAAAATTGCATCAGTGATTGAAAAGGGTTATTTGAATGAGGGTGAAGTGGCCATGAAATTAGATGTGCGCTTTATCTTTACTTCTTCCATGGATTTAGATCAGGCGGTGGAGCAAGGGCTCATCGATGTGGATTTAGCTGATAAAATGGGAGTTTTTCAAGTGCAGATCTGTCCTTTAAGGGAGAGAAAAAGAGATATTGGTGAGTTAATTGATTTTTATCTGGCCAAAGAGTGTAAAGAGCAGGGCTTTTTATTAAAGGTTTTAAGTGATGACATTAAGCAGGCCTTCTTAGATTATGAATGGCCTAAGAATGTTCGCGAGTTAAAAACGGCCATTAGCCGATTGGTGAAGTACAATCCCAAAAATCATGTGATCACCGAAGTGGATGACTTGACCTTACCCATCCTGAACGCTCCGGTGAAGGCTCATTTAAGTAGTGACTTACCTTATGTGAACGACTTTAGCATTGAGTTAAAGGATAGAGTTTGCCTGGTGGAAAGAGAAATGATTCTGGCCGAGATCAAGCGCCATAAGGGCAATAAATCCAAGGCTGCTAAAACCATGGGTATTAGCCGTGAGGCCTTGCGTAAAAAATTACTGCAAAGTGATGAAATCCATCAAAAGCTACAGGCAAAAGAGCAGGTTAAAGATCTGGCAGGGGCATCGCAAAAGAAAGCTGCTTGAGAAAATGCTTTTTTTTACGGCCAAAGCTGAGTACATTAGTGCCAAGCAAGTGAGGTTTTGTGAAGAGTAAAAGAAAGTTATTTGGCACTGATGGCATTCGCGGTAAGGCCAATATTTATCCCATGACTGGAGAAATCGCTATGGCCTTAGGGCGAGCGGTGACCTCTTATTTTCAACGGACTCAATTGCGCCCCTACGGTCGAAAAAAACCATTGATTGTCATTGGTAAGGACACTCGTTTGAGTTGTTATATGTTAGAACACGCTTTTTCTGCGGGGGTGTGCTCTCAGGGAGGACAGGCCATTTTAACTGGACCACTTCCCACCCCTGGTGTTGCCTTTGTCACCCAGTCCATGCGAGCTGATGCTGGGGTGATGATTAGTGCTAGTCATAATTCCTTTGATGACAATGGAATTAAGATTTTTGATCGCACAGGGCATAAGCTTCCCGATCTGGTGGAGTTGGAATTAGAGCAGATGGTTTTAAATCCAGATTTAATTGAAAAGAAGATTGATCATCAATTGGGTAATGCCAAGCGCTTAGATGAAGTCATTGGTCGTTATATTGTGCAGACCAAGCAGGCCTTTTCACCTCAGTATTCCTTAGAAGGAATGCGCTTGGTGGTGGATTGTGCCAATGGGGCTGGTTATAAAGTTGCCCCGCAAATTTTTGAAGAGTTAGGAGCGGAAGTGATCAGTTTGGGGGTGCAGCCCAATGGCACCAATATTAATCAGCAGTGCGGAGCTCTGAATCCTCAATTATGTGCAGAAAATGTCATTAAGTATCGAGCCGACTTAGGTGTTTGTTTGGATGGAGATGGAGATCGATTGATCATCATTGATGAGAAAGGACAAGTGGTCAATGGGGATCAGTTAATTGGAGTGCTGGCCCATTTCTTAAAGATGACTAGCCAATTAGACAAGCAGACGGTGGTGGGAACGGTGATGACTAATGCAGGAGTGGAGGAATATCTTAAAAGTTTAAAAATAAAATTAGAGAGAACTCAAGTGGGGGATCGCTATATTGTGGAAAAAATGCTGGAAACCGGTTCTTGCTTTGGCGGTGAACCTTCAGGGCATCTGATCTTTAAAAAACATTCCACTACTGGAGACGGTATTTTAGCAGCCTTGAAAGTCATTGAATGCATGAACTTCTTTCAGAAAAAATTAAGTGATTTGATAGAGGTTGTTCCTCTTTATCCTCAAGTTCTTAAGAATATTAAAGTACAAGAGCGAGTGCCCTTTGAAGAGATTGCTGAGTTAATGGTGGAAGTGGGTAAAATTGAAAAGGAGATGGGCAAAGAAGGTCGAATTTTACTGCGCTATTCGGGAACTGAGCCATTGGCCAGAGTAATGGTGGAAGGCAAGTACTTTGATCGGGTGAATGAGTATTGTGATCATCTGGTGCAAACAGTTCGCCGAACAATTGGCCAGAGGAATCATTGAGCATGAGCTTGGCCCGCTTAGGTGTTAATATTGACCACGTGGCAACTTTAAGGCAGGCCAGAGGGGAGTACTATCCTCAGATTGAAAGAGCTGCTGAAATGGCCTTGGCCAATGGAGCGGAACAGATCACCATTCATTTGCGAGAAGATTATCGTCATATCCAACCCAGTGATATCGCCAAGGTTAAGAAAGTTTGTCAGCAATTTAAAAAGCCGCTCAACTTAGAGATGGGCTGCAATCAAGAGATTGTGGATTTTTGTTTGCAACACACTCCTGAATGGATTTGTCTGGTGCCGGAGAAAAGACAAGAGCGCACCACTGAGGGGGGATTAAACCTGAGTGATTCCTCTCAGTTTGATCGGGTGCAGTCTTGCCTTGCAATGATTAAAAAGAATCCCAAGATTAAGGTGAGTTTATTTCTAGAGGCTAGTGAAGAACAGTTATTACCAGCGTTGGATCTTAATATTGATGCGGTGGAAATTCATACCGGTCGTTATGCTGCAGATTTTCTCAAGGGGCACTCTATTGCTTCTTATCTAGAGAATTATCAGTACTGGGCCAAAAAAATCAAGCAAAAGTCTATTGGCTATCACGCGGGACATGGTCTGACTGATCAGTCGCTTCTTGCCCTGCTTGAGCTAGCTATTTTTGAAGAGTACAATATAGGTCATTGGATAGTTTGTGAGTCACTCTTTAGGTCACTGGAATGTGTAGTGAGTGATTTAAAAAAGTTAATGGAGCAATACCCATTAGTTAAGTTTTAAAAGGGGAAAAATGAAAATTGTCGATCGCCATGAAATGAAGCAGATTGAGCAAAAAAGTTTTTCTGATTTTTCTCTTAATGAACAAACCATTATTGAAAATGTAGGAATTAATCTTGCCAATCAATTAGAAAAAGATTTCTTACATAAAGATCCCCATTTAGATTTTGTCTTCTTTATCGGAGCCGGCCACAATGGAGCGGACGGATTAGCAGCGGCCAGACATCTTTATAATCGGGGTTATCGAGTCAATGCCTTTGTGGTGGCAGCCAGCGAGCAAGAGTTATCAGCAGGCTGTTTGCAGCAAAAAAATATGGCGCAATCTTTTGGAGTTCATTTAACCTTGAGTGATTCTTTGGAAGACATTCAGGCCTTTTTCCAGCACCGTCAGCAATTACCTATTGTGGTGGACGCTCTTTTTGGCACTGGAATTCGCCTGCCACTTTCTAATGCCCTGTATGATTTAATCAACTTTATCAACGAAAATAACTCACTTTGCCTGGCAGTGGATTTACCCTCAGGGGTGGATGTGGATAGTGGGGAGACTGTGGGCAATGCCATTAAAGCAGATGTCACTTATGCCATAGGACTTCCCAAGGTTGGCTGCTTTCTGAATAGGGGAGTGTCCCACTCGGGATTGATTCGAGTGCTCAATGCTGGTTTTCCTCAAGTGCTGTTAACAGAAGGCAGTAAAGAGCAAATTGAAGTGGCCCAGATTGCCGAGCTGTTTCGCAGTCGCAGTCAGTTTGGAGATAAAAGAGTTTTTGGTCATATTATGTTGTTGGGGGGCTCTCATGGTTTAACTGGTGCTTTAGTTTTGGCTTCCAGTGCTGCGCTAAAAATTGGTGCTGGGCTAGTGACTGGAGCAACTTGGGAGCATCAGTATCAAGAGTTTATTGCCCGTTTAATGCCCGAGGTGATGACTGGTTATATTCCCTCTGATGAATCAGAATGGAAGGCACTGACTCAAAAGTTTGAGCGCTATGATTCGCTGGTCATTGGCCCAGGATTAGGGGGCAGTGCTTTAGCACAAAAGGCAGTCAGAACAGTACTGGGCAATTTTCGCGGCCCTATTGTCATTGATGCTGATGGTATTCATGTGGTGGACATTCAAGAAGACCAAGCTCTGTTTAAGGCCAGAACCCAACCCACGATTTTAACTCCTCACTTCGGTGAATTTGCTCGCTTGATGCAAGTGAGTGTGCAGCAGGTGAGAGAAAATACTATTTCCCTGCTCAATCAATGTGTGGAAAAACTGAATTGCTGTGTGGTTTTAAAAGGGCCTTGCACTTATATGGCCTTTCCCAGCGGTCAAATTTACTTTAATTTTTCACCCAATGATGGCATGGCCACTGGGGGAACAGGTGATGTGCTGGCCGGTATTTTAGGTGGACTTTTAGGGCAAGATCACTCTTTAAGACAGAGCAATCAAAAGTATCAAAGATTTGCCAGTTGGGACAAAACGGTGGCCTTAGCAGTGTTATTGCACTCTCGTGCAGGTCATTATGCTGCTAAGGAGCTGGGAGCTCGCGCCATGGTGGCCTCATCTTTGATTGATTATTTACCCCATGCTTTTGAAGAGCTGGAATCCAAGCAGGAATAAAATGGAAAAGTTTCTCAAAGAGTGGAAAAAAGTTTTAGAAGCAGATTTGCAATATGTGGTGGCCGAGTTGAGAGAAGAAGTTGAGCCCCCCTGTGTTTTATTCTTAGAGGGGAAGGTGGGCAGTGGTAAGACTACTTTTTGTCGACTTTTCACCGATCAAAAAACTCTCAGTCCCACTTACTCTATTTTATCGGAAGCCGATCAGGTGCTGCATGCTGATTTTTACCGTCTCGAATCTGCGGAGGAGATTGTTCACTTAGAGCTTGGTCTCTACCTTGAGGGTAAAGAGTATTTCTTAGCAGAATGGGGGCATCGCTATATGAATAGTCTTTTAGGGGAAGTGCCCGATCACTTTCGGATGTATAAATTGGATTTTCTCACAGAAGAGAGTTCCAGTGATTCTCGCCACCTTAAACTCTACGCCATTGATCCTTTATTATAAGAATTCCGAGGAAAAAACTTCCCTATCGGCCAGTCAGGTAATCGATTTAAGTCTTTAAAATTATTGTGAAAGTAAAAGAAAGATAAATTCTCAACTAAACTCTTGACGTGAGTTTCCAGTTAGGGTGATACTATATCTGTTGTGTTTGTTTGGAGTTAATGACTCAACTTCAAAGAGACTCAGCAAAAGGGAAAGCAGGGAATGCCGACCCAAAACACTAATGTTTAGTTTATTAATTTGATTTACGGAGGAAGAAAATGAGACTAACATCAAAAGGCCGCTACGCAGTTCGAGCAATGCTCGATCTCACAGTTCACTCAAACGGAAATCCTGTCAGACTACAAGAGATTTCTCGCAGACAATCCATCAGTCTACATTACCTAGAGCAATTGTTCAGAAAATTGCGAACAGGAAGTGTGGTCAAGTCTGTTAGAGGTCCAGGGGGAGGCTATGTTCTCGCTCGCAATATGGATGAGATTTCTATCAAAGACGTTTTAAATAGCGTGGGTGAAAACATCAATCCAGCTAAGGACATCATTGGGGTTCCTAGTTCTGGTATTGAAGCCACTGGGGAAAATGGAGAGACGATTGTGGTGAACACAGCAGAATTCCAGCTCACCCGTGACTATTTCCAAAACCTAGGAAATATCATGGTGGATTATTTAGCATCCACAACTTTAGGGGATCTGATGAGAAAAACAGCTTCCTTAAGTTCTGCTAATAATGCTGGAGGAGAAGCCGCTGCTTCACAGAGTCAGTCTTCAGCTAATAGTAATGAGAATGCAGCTGCCAGCAGCTCGCATATCAATCGCAGCCCTTTTGGTGATATTCTCTAGTTTTCTGAATTTGTGATCTATTGCGATTATAATTCGACATCCCCCTTGGCTTCATCTGTTTTGAAAATGTTGGCCAAGGGGGATTTTTTTGCCAATAGTTCTTCGCCCCATCACCTGGGTCGTCAAAGCGCATCTCAGATTCTCTCAGTGACTGATTCTCTCAAAGATTTCTTTCAACTCTCCAAGTTTGATGTCTTCTATCACAGTGGAACCACTGAGGCCTTTAACACTTTTATTTTAAATTATGTTTTACAACAAAGACCCTTTCTCTTTGTCTATTCTCCTTTGGATCACCAATGTGTGCTGGCCAATCGCCAAAGAGTAGAGAGAATGGGGGGAAGTTGCCTGGCCCTCTTACACGATGAAAATGGTGATTTGCAATTAGAGCAGAGTCTTAAACTGATTGAAGAGCAAAAGCGCAAAACGAATCTACCAGTTTTTGTAAACTACACTTGGGTCAATAACGAAACCGGTGTGTGCTGGCCTTTAGAAAATGCCTTAAAAATCAAAAAGGCAGTGTCGGCTATTATTCACGTGGATGCCACCCAGTCCATTGGAAAAATTGCAAAGGATCGTGAGTTGCTGGCAGAATTGGATTTATACTCTTACAGTGCTCATAAATTTGGGGGAATGAAAGGGGTAGGTTGGAGTTTTGTTAAAGATCTTGGCCTGTGGCAGCCAATTATGCTGGGAGGAAGTCAACAGAAACTAAGATCTTCCACTATGAATAATTTGTCCATTATCAGTATTGCCATGGCCTTGGATGAACTCAAAGAAAATAAAAATGATCAATTAGCACAACAGCTGAATCAATTTAAACAAGAGCTGGCGCAAGTCATTGGTCAAGCTGGTCAAGTGCTGTGCTTGCATTCCCAAAACACCAATTGCAATACTCTAAGCTTTTTTTTAAAAAAGTATCCGGCGCAAATGCTAATTCCATTGTTTGAGGCCCAGCAATTAGTGGTTTCTTCAGGTTCGGCCTGCTCTTCCGGCACTTCCCAGGGAAGTCATGTGATGAATGCACTTGGCCATGGTCAATGGGCCAGAAATCTCATACGTATCAGTCTTGATCCCACTATCAAGAGTGAGCAGTGTCAAAACTTACAAAAGGCCACTGTGGCACTCATTCAAAAACTGATTTAGTGTTTTTTTGGCCCTGTGGTGACATTTTGATTTTGCTAAGTTGTTGATATTATTTGCTGTAGTTTTTGGCACGGCCCTTGCTTTATAGAGGGTGAGCAGGGGATGGAAAAGATGTGAGGTAACTATCCTATATCCTACCTTCAATCATTTCCTAGGATTCGAGCGAATGTTTGAATCTTCATTAAAATCCATCCTAAAATCCTACCAGGGATCAGGTCAAATTGATCTCTGTTATCCACCGATTCATCCCCTGCTCCAACCTTAAAAATTTCCTATTAAAATCTCAATATTACTCTGAATCATCCAAAGAAAGATCACTGGTAATTCGAACACCCGCGGCCAATTCCTCATTTTGGGGAATAAAGTCAAAGCGCAGTGGTTCGAGCTGTTGATAGCTTTGCTGATAGGCAATGGTGATGGTTTTAGGGATGGTTTCCACCAAGGTGCTGAGATAGAAATCCTCTCCTAGGGCGCGATAATCAATCTCATCAATCATGGGTCGACTGGAGGTATTTTTCACAATCAGTGCAAATTTAAGTTTTTCACCAGGTAAATCCTTAGTGAGACTCCAAGAGGACAAGTTAAAGTAATCCAAGAAGAAAACTGAGTTTTCAAAACGAAGCTTACGGGGGGTGGCCAAGCGAGAGATGAACTTGCGAGTAGAGGCATCCTTAGCTTTACGGGCAATCTTTTCCACAAGAAAACTATCCTCAACGCGAATGATGTAAAAGCCAGGATCCTTGCTGGCGCGATAGAGCAGACTCTGAAAGGCCAAGCTAAACAGAGTGTAAAGCTTGGGCTGATCCAAATGAATATGATCAGCTGGCGCTTCAATCAGGGCCTTCACACCTTCATAGAGGTGATTTTTTGAGAGATCTTTTGAATTTTGATAGTAAGACATAATGGTTTTTACAATATGGCATGCTCTTTACAGAGCTTCAAGTCTGTTTTTAAACTTGTTTTTTGGGGTGGGAATGATTTATAAATATAGAGTTTAAATTGATCGCTTTTAAGATACGGAGTAAAAATGAAAGATCTACCTAAAATCCGCAACATTGGAATCTCAGCTCACATTGACTCTGGAAAGACTACTCTTTCTGAGCGTATTCTCTTTTATTGTGACAAAATTCACAAAATTGAGGATGTGCGTGGAGGTGGCGATGGGGCGACCATGGACCATATGGCGCTGGAAAAGGAAAAGGGGATCACTATTACTTCCGCGGCCACCACTGTCACTTGGCGTGGTCTTGGACAAAATGGAATTACTCACTCCGAAGGTGGAGGTAAGGAAATTACAATTAACTTAATTGATACTCCGGGACACGTGGATTTTACAGTGGAAGTGGAGCGTTCTTTAAGGGTTTTGGACGGTGCCATCTTAGTTCTTTGTTCAGTGGCAGGGGTTCAGTCTCAGTCCATTACAGTTGATCGTCAGATGAAGCGCTATCGCGTTCCTCGTTTGGCCTTTTTAAATAAAATGGATCGAATGGGGGCGAATGCTCACAATGGTGTGAAGTCTTTAAGAGAAAAACTGAATCACAACGCTGTTTTAATGCAATTACCCATTGGAGCTGAGGATCAGTTTCAGGGAGTGATTGATTTGATTTCCATGAAGGCCTATTACTTTGATGGGGACAACGGAGAAAATGTTCGCGAGGAAGAGATTCCCAGTGAAATGCAAGATCAGGCCCAATCAGCTCGCGATGAGATGTTAGATGCCATTTCTGTTTTTGATGATCAAATGATGGAAGATATTCTAGAGGGCAAGGAAGTGGGTGAGGAATCGATTCACAACGCTGTTCGCAAGGGAGTGTTAAGCCTAGAATTGACGCCTGTTTTTCTGGGATCAGCCTTTAAAAATAAAGGGGTACAATTATTGGTCAATGCAGTGGCCCGCTACCTTCCCAGTCCACTGACCTGTGAAAAACCTCAGGCCAACGATAAAGAGACCGGTGACAAGGTTGTTCTTGAGCCAGTGGATAATAAACCATTAGTGGCCATGGCTTTTAAAATTACTGATGAGCAATTTGGTCAGTTGACTTATACCCGTATTTATCAGGGGCAGTTAACCAAAGGAAATTTTATCTATAACACTCGTACTGGAAAAAAAGTGAGAGTGGGGCGAATGGTGCGCATGCACTCCAATGATAGAGAGAATATTGATCAAGCAGGACCGGGTGATATCATTGCCATGATTGGTGTGGACTGTGCTTCAGGGGATACCTTTGTGGGGCAAGAAGATCTTAAGCTCTTTTGCGAGGGAATCTTTGTTCCAGTGCCGGTGATTGAACTTTCAGTGCGGGCCAAGGATAAGGATAATCAAGCTAAAATGTCCAAAGGGTTGCAGCGCTTTATGAAAGAAGACCCCACCTTTCATGTGTTTACCGATGAAGAATCAGGAGAAACACGAATTGCCGGGATGGGAGAGTTGCACTTAGAAATCTATGTGGAGCGCTTAAAGCGCGAGTATAAAGCAGATGTGGAGGTGGGCGCACCTCAGGTGAACTACCGTGAAACCATCAGAGCAGCCTCCAATTTTGACTATACTCATAAAAAGCAAACCGGTGGAGCTGGTCAGTTTGGTCAAGTGGTGGGAGAGATCAAGCCGCTGACTGAAGAGAATAGAGAGAGAGAAGATCAATTGTTTCGCTTTCACAACCAAATTAAAGGGGGATCGATTCCCACTGAGTTTATTGGAGCTTGTGAAAAAGGTTTCCAAGATGTGATGGACAAAGGACCTTTGGCAGCTTTTCCTTTAATTAATGTGGAAGTTTTCTTAAAAGATGGTAAGCATCACGATGTGGATTCTTCTGATATGGCCTTTAGAATTGCTTCAAGACAGGCCATGCGCCAAGCTGTTAAGAATGCTAATCCTGTGCTTTTAGAGCCTATTATGAAAGTGGAAGTGGAGACTCCTAATGAATACCAAGGTTTTGTGATTGGAGACTTAAGTTCACGGCGCGGAATCATTGAGGGGTCTGAAACTAATGACAATGGAGATGCTATTATCAACGCATTAGTTCCTCTTTCAGAAATGTTTGGCTATTCAACTTCTTTAAGATCGGGAACTGCTGGTAAGGCGGGATTTACTATGGAGTTTTCTCGCTATTCAGAATGTCCTAGTAATATCCAAGAGAAAGTCATTACTGAGCGTAAAGAGAAACTTGCTAGTGACGATTAGAGACTCACTCTTATTCGCTGAGCATTCTCATTAAAAGGTACACTCTGTCTGACCTTAAAATTCCAGCTGGCGTTAGCAGATGGTTTAATGTTTTCTGAAGCGTAATTAGGATCTTCTCTACGTATTGGCCCCGGATTCACACTTAGACGATGTTCTTCTTCTCTGTGAATAACAA
>SKGZ01000115.1 GCA_007117175.1 Bacteriovoracales bacterium
AGTAAAATTAAGATTAAGAGCTCAAAGACTCGTCGACTCTTTTCTATCGGTAGACCTCTTTGTCCACTTCCCCACAAGATATGCTTAGCATAATACAAAAGACCAAGCACGCTTAAGAGGTAAAAGGATTTCTGTGACAAAAAACTATAAAAAATAGTCCATTGCTCTTTAATGGAAGTGGTGAAAAGAGTTAACTGCTGCCAGCGGTTAAAGTCCAGTGCAATGACAAAGGTAATAGCTGTGCCAAAAAGCATATATCTAAAAACCTGAGTTCTAAACCACAGTGACTTCTCTGCCATTAAAAAGAAAAAAAGCAACAAATAACTCAAGGGCATTAAAAGTGAGTAACTCACGTTAAATAAACTACACCAAAAAATTAAGATGCCCCAGAACAGCCCAATACGATAAGAGGCTGAGCGAACGCCCCATATTGCACTCCAAAGCCAAAGAACTGCGAGACCAGTCTCTTGAGTATCCAGAATACGAACTTCCATCACTTTAACTAAACTCCAAGAAGTGATTAAAGCAAAACAGCCCAAAAGAGACGTTCGACGAGAGAAAATATAGCGAAATAGAACGTAAGATGAGAGCAAGAAGAAACCAACTCCATAGAGAAATGTTTGCATATAATAGCTAATGGCCAACATTTCTGAGTAGCGGTGAAGTGGAACATGCAGCACCCATAGAAAGTTCCACCAGACATTACTGACACGTCCTTCTGGATCTAAATAAAGAGAAAGTCCCTCTGGATTAGCAAAGTTTGTGACCACTGGAAAACTGATCACACAAAGTAAAATAATCAAGTATAGCAAAGTCCTCTCAAAACCATCTAGAAACTTAAATTCAGAAAAATTTCGAGAAACGGTCTCTTCAATAATTTTCCCTCGAGTCGGCCAAGAATAAAATAAACCAAAAACAACCCAAGATCCCCAATAAAAATTTCTAATCCAGGCCGGGGGTAATAGGCAGAGAATATTGTAGTAAATCACCATTAAAACCGCTCCACTCAATATCCGATAGAGCACTCTATCCAAAGAGGAATTGGTTTTTAAGTAGATTTTAAAGCGGTTATCAACTTCCTTGGAAAGCAAATACCACTGGCTCATAGTGAAGCCTGCATAAATTAAAACCAGTAAATACTTGAGTAAAAAATGCAGATCAGTCGTCTTCTGTAGCCAGAAAGGAAAGAGAAAAATTGTAAAATAAGTAAAAAACCTGACTAAAAAAAAATGAATTTTCTTTTTTTGACTGGTGGTTTTAACAATCCACTCCATGATAGCGACACTCCAACAGATAAATTATTCCGATATTTGATTAGTTTACACCATATGTTAAAATTGTGAATAAATAGTTGACCTAGAGTCAACCAATCAGATCAGGAGGATCGATTGTCTATTTCTTTCGGATCCATGAACACCGGCTTGCCCAAGGACATTGTACAGCAAATAATGAAGGCTGAGCAAATTCCTGTTAAAAAGATGGAGTACCGCAAAGAAAAAGTTCAAGACAAAATGAACCTTTTGGAGCAGTTTACCCAATTGGTTGAAGGCATGCGTGGGGAGGTTCTTAAAAATAAATCTGCTCGTAGTTTACGAGAACTTAAAGTCAACACCAACGAAGAGATCTTAAATGTAGTCGCTGATAAAAATATCGCCAACCCAGGAAGTTACAAATTGGAAGTGATGGAACTAGCACAGAAGTCTTCGGCAATGACAAACGGAGTCAAAGACAAGGATCAAACTTACCTAGGAGTCGGGTATATTAGCTACAAACTTCCCAATGGTGAAAAGAAAGAAATTTACGTAGACAAAGAAAACTCATCACTCAGTGGAGTCGCAAGACTGATTAATCAATCTGACATTGGCATTAACGCAACGGTTGTGAACGATGGGAAAGATAGCAAAAAGCCCTATCGACTTATTTTATCCCTCGATGAAACAGGAAAGGCCAATAAGGCAAACTTTCCCTATTTTTACTTTGTAGATGGACAAACCGATCTGTACTTAGACCAAGAACGTCCAGCTCAAAACGCCAAGGTGAAACTAGATGGATTTGAAATTGAACTTGCTGAAAATAAACTCTCGGATGTTATTCCAGGAGTGACCGTTGATTTAAAAAAAGCTAAACCTGGAGAGGAAGTCAGTATTGAGATCAGTGAAGATACTGTGCAAATCACAGAAAAAGTGAGCACTCTCGTGGAGTCAATCAATGAGGTTTTAACATTTATTCGCGAGCAAAATGCTGTGGATGAGTCCACTGACACCAGTCGAACGCTGGGTGGTGACAGTAGCTTAAAATCACTAGAAGCTAGACTGAGAGGAACTATTTTTACTCCAGTTGAAACATCTTTTGGCAATAAGAGAATTGGAGATCTAGGAATAGTTTTTAATCGCAATGGAACACTAGACTTTGATGAGCAAAAATTTGAGAAAGAAGTCGCCGGTAATTACAAATTAGTTTCTGAAATTCTAACAGGATATTATAAAGCTGATGGTGTCAAGACTGATGGCTTTGTGGAACGACTTGACGAAGTGGCTAATCAGGCCCTACGCCCACCAACCGGATTGCTTCACAGTCGCAAAACGGGCCTTAGACAAAATATCAACCAAATCGACCAAAGGATCTCAGACAAACAGCGACAACTTGAGCAAAAGGAAAGAGTCTTAAAAGAAAAATTTACTCGACTGGAAGAGACGGTGTCGAGAATTAAAGGCCAGGGAGCCGGTTTAGCTGGCTTTGGAGCGATGCCAAACCCTGCAGCCCCCAATATGGCAGGTTAATTAAACAAAGGAAATACTTATGAGCTACGGTGCCAGTGCTTACAAAAAAACATCGGTCCAAACCGCAAGCAAAGAACAAATTTTACTTATGCTTTACCAAGCAGCTATTCAACAATGTAAAAAGAGCATTGAGTTCATTCAAGTGAAAAATATTGCCAAAAAAGGTGAATCGATAGGCAAGTTGCAAGATATTGTCATTGAACTCAATAATAGTTTAGATCATAAAGTTGGAGGTGATGTCGCAAAGGAGCTCTCCTCTCTTTATGACTATATTCTTTACAGTAGTACTCAGGCTAATATTAAAAACGAAGTCGAGCCTTTACAGGCTTGCTTAAAAGTCTTAAACACGCTTTATTCTGGCTGGGTGGATGCAGTCAAATCTATTAAACAAAACAAAAATGAACACAACAAAACTCAAAGATGAAAGGTTTTACAACCTTTCTCAAAAGCTCGACCAGATTAATACTGCAATCATCAATGAACTCTTAAATAATGAAGAGCCTCCCTTTGATTTACTTGAAAATCGCTATCGCCTTATTAA
>SKGZ01000207.1 GCA_007117175.1 Bacteriovoracales bacterium
GATACTTGCATGCACTCGGGTAGAGAAATTCAAAGCAAGTGTTAGGTATAATTAAAATCGACTAAGGAGGATGCAAATGAATTTTAAAGATCTATTATTTTCACTGATCCTTTGCTCAAGCTCATTAATTGTGAATGCTAATATTTGTAATAATGAGCAACAAACACAAGTTATAAAATCAGACTGCGAAGCTCTCAAAAGTTTTTACCTCGCAACGAATGGTGATCACTGGGAAAATAATAAAAACTGGATTTCCAATCAACCAGTAAAGAATTGGTATGGAATACAAGTAAAGAACAATAGAGTCACAGAAATTAGGCTTCCATTTAATCAGCTAAGAGGATCAATCCCCGCTGAGATAGGAAATCTAGTCAAGTTAGAATCATTACTTCTAAGAGGTAACGAGCTGGCTTCAATCCCACCAGAGATTAGAAACCTAACGGAATTAGAGTCATTAGATCTAAACTCAAATAAACTGACTTCAATACCATCTGAAATCAAATATCTGATAGACTTAAAGTTACTAGACTTAGGTTCCAATATGTTAACAGGATCCTTGTGGGATCAGATAGGGAACTTAACTAAACTAAAAGCGTTAGTATTACAAGGCAACCAACTTGACTCTCTTTCTCCTAAGATTGGGAACTTAACAGAGCTGGTATGGTTAATTTTGAATAATAATCAATTTGAAGGCCCTATTCCAACTGAAATTGAAAACTTAACTCAACTCAGGCATTTAATGCTACAAGACAATAGACTCTCGGGTCAAATTCCTAACGAAATAGGAGATTTGCCTCATTTAATTTCTTTATATTTAAATCACAATAGACTGACAGGTTCTTTTACGGCTGATATGATTGCTCCCATACTTCGCACACTTTATGTTCAAGAAAACTGCCTTGAAGATCTAACAGCTAGTGCACTTGAAACTCTGCTTCATCAAAATGTCGTTTTTCGTTATTATACTCAAAATGACTGTGGTGGAGGTATTGGCTCAGTATTTAATGGAGAAAGGCATGATTTTGTTCAAAAACATGATATTAGACAACGAGAAGGGAAAGATGAAGTCGAGGAAAAAATTCTTAGAATGCAAAGAGCGGACTATTCAAGACTAGAAATAAAAAAGGCAGGCCAGTATGAAAACTTCCAAGAAGAAATACAAAAGATAAACCAGCAAATAGAAAAGGAAATAAAAGAAGAGCTTATTGGGGATACTAGAAAAATCATGATTAGGTAACTACTGCGATTGAAAGTTGAATATGGTTTAAGGACAGTCCCCTTTTATTGGAAATAAGGGGGCTGCTTTAAATTTTACGGTTAAGATCTTTCTATCTCTCAAAAAACTGCAAAATCTCGTCTTGAATCACCGGATTAATGGAGATGGCCAAGGCCACTGAGACCGAGAGACCGATCAGTGCAAAGAGCACATCGCGCCCTACCATCTTAAAAGTCGCCAAGTAATTTTCAAGATTAGACTTGCTTGAGGTTAGGCGCATGGCAATTTCTCTGCCCCCTAGCAGTCCCAAGAAAACCCAAGTAGTACTCATGGGCACATTACTCATTTGTTTAAAATAGATCAGAATGAATGTGTAAATGAGATCCACAATTGTGGCACCTCGCACGTCGGTAATTTCGGATTTTTCAGAAACGATTTGCTGAATCTTGTCTCCCTTCAGAAAAAACAGCATCCCCAAACCAAAAAAGATAAAGCTGACAAAGCCGATGAGTTCCCCAACACTTAAAGAGCGAGGTAAAAAAACCGCGATATTCGCAGCATCTTGCATGATCCATACTGACCATAGACTTCCGCTGATCACCCATTGAAGTGGCATCCAAAAAGCATGGGCCTGACCTTTGACTAACTTTTTCATGGGTTTGGCCAAAACAGTAAAAATCACTAAGGAGGTACCAAAGGCCACAAAATAGCCATTAAAGCTTTTTGAGGCTACTCCCACAATGCCAGAGGCACTAGAGCTAAAGGCGCTCAGCAAAAGAAAGGTGGTGGAAACAGGCATTCGCAGTCTGGTAAGCATCAGCAAGATCAATGGAGCCGCTAATTGCAAGAATTGAAACTCTTGAGGAGCTTCAGAAAAACCTTTACTGGTTAAACGCTGATAACTGACATCTCCATCATAGAGAAACCAGCTGACAGTACAGGTGGCAACGAAGATGATGCCAGTGTAGAGCCATAAATGCCACCATGGTCGTTGAGCGTTGGAAGCGATAAATGTTCCAATGGTTTGGATGCTGTCATTGGCGATGGCCGAGTAACCAGCAAACATAAAGCCAACCCACATGGCAATATGGGGATAAGGGTGAGCAATGGCAGCTAAGATGGTAAAGAGCAATATCATCTTGATGAAGATGTTCTCTCTCCACCAAAATAAATTATAAATCTTAAATCGAAATTTACTGTCGTTTTTCAAAGTTTCAATAACCTGCATAACTGATAAGGTCAGCTTTAAGATTTATCTTGTCTGGGGCTAGACGACAAGTCTGAGCCCCAAAATGCTGCAAAGCGTTCTTAGTCGTAAGTTCTTGAAATAAAAGGTTTATAAAAGCCTTAACACAATCTTAACAATCAAGTTTTCGATAATCTTGATTGAGTTTAGCGTACTGCTGATTGAGATAGCTAGAAATCACTGCCACGGTGGAATCCGAAAAGAGATTCAATGGGAAACGATCGGGGTGGTAACGGCGAGATAATTGATGAAATTGTTCTTTTAAACTCTGCTTATCATGCATGGCCAATTGTGGGGCTTGCACTAAAGGCACAAAGTCAGGCACCCGTTCCATTAATTTCTCCATTGCGCTCAGATAATCTTTATTCTGATAGAATTTCATCTTTTGTTGAGAGAGCATACTAAGATCCTGTTGAGTTATTTGAATGCGATCTTTAGCATTGAGTTGCAAGGGAATATTCATTTTTAAAGCAATTAACAAAGAAAGCCAGTATAGATCAATTGCTTTTAACTCTCCACCCCGCTCATTGCGAGCCTGGTACTCTAAGAGTAATGCTTCAAAAAAAAGGGCAGTGAGAAAATATTGGTGGTCCCAATTGTGATATTCAACAATATGATCTTGAATCACCAATTCTATAGCTGACTCCCAAGGAATTTTTTTAAGACTTTGCTGATCCTGCAATTGAAAAATCTCTAGTGACTTTTGTGAAAGTTGTCGTGGTAATTCATGATGATCCCAAGAAAGCTGTTTTTTTAAAGACTGATAAAAGTCCTGATGCAAATCATTATGCTGAATCAACTGATCCAACCAAAAGACGCCCTGATCACTTGTTTGGATCTGAGTACTCGTTTGA